>DATEJJ010000286.1:0-18297 GCA_035278125.1 Rugosimonospora sp. | reverse complement strand
CGACCGTTTCGCGAACGGCCGGGCGTCGGAGGTCGGGCTCAGCCCTCGCGGGCGATCTTGCCGAGCTGCTCGGCCCGGTCGGTGCGCTCCCAGGTGAACTCCGGCAGCTCCCGGCCGAAGTGCCCGTACGCCGCCGTGCGCTGGTAGATCGGGCGGAGCAGCTCCAGGTCCCGGATGATCGCGGCCGGCCGCAGGTCGAACACCTCGCGTACCGCCTTCTCGATCCGGTCCACCGGTACCGTCTCGGTGCCGAAGGTCTCCACGAACAGGCTCACCGGCTGCGCCTTGCCGATCGCGTACGCGACCTGCGCCTCGCACCGCTCGGCCAGCCCCGCGGCGACCACGTTCTTGGCGACCCAGCGCATCGCGTACGCCGCGGACCGGTCCACCTTCGACGGGTCCTTGCCGGAGAACGCGCCGCCGCCGTGCCGCGCGTAGCCGCCGTAGGTGTCCACGATGATCTTCCGGCCGGTGAGCCCCGCGTCGCCCATCGGGCCGCCGATCTCGAACCGCCCGGTCGGGTTGACCAGCAGCCGGTACCCCTCGGTGTCCAGGCCCAGGCCGTCCAGTTCGGGGGCGATCACGTGCTCCTGCACGTCCGGGGCGAGCAGCGAGTCCAGCGAGATGTCCGGCGCGTGCTGGCTGGAGACCACCACGGTGTTCAGCCGGATCGGGCGCAGCCCCTCGTACTCGATGGTGACCTGGGTCTTCCCGTCCGGCCGCAGGTACGGGATGGTGCCGTCCTTGCGCACCGCGGACAGCCGCCGGGCCAGCCGGTGCGCCAGCGCGATCGGCAGCGGCATCAGCTCCGGCGTCTCCGAGCAGGCGAAGCCGAACATCATGCCCTGGTCGCCGGCGCCCTGCGCGTCCAGCGCGCTCTCCGACTCGCCGCTGCGCAACTCGATCGCGGAGTCCACGCCCTGGGCGATGTCCGGCGACTGCGAGCCGATGGCGATGTTCACGCCGCAGGACGCGCCGTCGAAGCCCTTCTTCGACGAGTCGTACCCGATGCGCAGGATGGTCTCACGCACGATTGACGGAATGTCCGCGTACGCCCGGGTGGTCACCTCGCCGGCCACGTGCACCTGACCCGTCGTGATCAGCGTCTCCACGGCGACGCGGCTGCGCGGGTCCTCCCCGATCAGGGCGTCCAGAACTCCGTCGCTGATCTGGTCGGCGATCTTGTCCGGGTGCCCCTCGGTCACCGACTCGGACGTGAACAGACGGCGTGCCACACCTGCCCCCTCGCGGGTCTTGAGAATTTTCGACGAGTCTACGCGGCCCTACCGACCTGCGCGCTGGTCAGGTGCTTGCGCGCGCCGTCAGCCGGACCGAGCAGAGAGTAGCGCATACACGAGATCCCATACCCTGTCCGCAAGGTCGTCTTTTCGGAGCTCACCGGTCTGCGTCACCGACCCGTCCGCACCGAGCACGGTCGCCGCGTTGACCTCGGTACCGAAGCCTTTGTGGGGGCCCACCTCATTGATGACGATCAGGTCGGCACGCTTCCGGAGCAGCTTCGCCCGGCCGTGCTCCAGCGCGTTGTGGGTCTCCGCCGCGAACGCCACCAGCACCTGGCCGGAGGGCTTGCGCTCGCCCAGTTCGGCCGCGATGTCCGGAGTTGGGACAAGCTCCAGGGTGAGCCCGCCGCCACTGTCGGATTTCTTAATCTTCGCCGGCTGGTAGCTCGCCGGCCGGAAGTCGGCGGGGGCGGCGGCCATCACCACGGCGTCGGCGTCCGCGGCCGCCTCCACCACCGCCTTGCGCATCTCCTCGGTGGTACCCACCCGCAGCACGCTCACCCCGGCCGGGTCGGGCAGGGCCACGTTCGCGGCGACCAGCGTGACCCGGGCGCCCCGGGCGGCAGCGGTACGGGCGAACGCGTACCCCTGCTTGCCCGACGAGCGGTTGCCGAGGAAGCGCACCGGGTCCAGCGGCTCCCGGGTACCACCCGCGGTCACCACCACGTGGCGCCCGGTGAAGTCCTGGGCGCCGGCGCCCCGGGCCAGTACCCGCAGCGCGACCTCGAAGATCTCCGCCGGCTCGGGCAGCCGACCCTTGCCGGTATCCGCCCCGGTGAGCCGCCCGGTCGCCGGCTCCAGCACCACCGCGCCCCGGCGGCGCAGCGCGGCCACGTTGTCCGCGGTGGCCGGGTGCTCCCACATCTCCGTGTGCATCGCCGGCGCGTACACGACCGGGCAGCGCGCGGTGAGCAGCACGTTGGTGAGCAGGTCACCGGCGAGCCCGTGGGCGGCCCGGGCGAGCAGGTCGGCGGTGGCCGGGGCCACCACCACCAGGTCGGCCGCGCGCCCCAGGGCCACGTGCGGTACCTCGTGCACGTCGGCCCAGACCTGGTCGGCGACGGGCTGGCCGGACAGGGCGGCCCAGGTGGGCGCGCCGACGAAGCGCAGCGCGGCCTCGGTGGGTACCACCCGCACCTGGTGCCCGGACTCGGTGAACAGCCGCAGCAGCTCGCACGCCTTGTATGCGGCGATCCCGCCGGCCACCCCGAGGATGACCCGGGCCGCGGCCCTCACCTGGTTCAGCCCTCGATGGGCTCGGCCACCAGCAGACCGGCGTTGATCTCGCGCAGCGCGATCGACAGCGGCTTCTCCTGCGGCGTGGTCTCCACCAGCGGGCCCACGTACTCCAGCAGGCCCTCGCCGAGCTGGCTGTAGTAGGCGTTGACCTGGCGAGCGCGCTTGGCCGCGAAGATGACCAGGGCGTACTTGGAGGAGGTCTTCTCCAGCAGCTCGTCGATGGGCGGGTTGGTGATGCCCTCAGGGCTCGCGACGGTCACAACAGTCCCTAGTGTTTGGGTGAGATTGGCAGACGACCGAGCAATCCTACCAACTCGTCCGCAGCCCGTTCGACCGAGTCGTTGACGATCGTGACGTCGAACTCCGGCTCCGCGGCCAGCTCCTCGTCGGCGTGCTCCAGCCGCAGCCGGATCGTCTCCGGGTCCTCGGTACCCCGGCCGACCAGCCGGCGGTGCAGCTCCTCCACCGAGGGCGGGGCCAGGAACACCAGCAGCGCGTCGGGCATGGCCTGACGGACCTGGCGGGCACCCTGCAGATCGATCTTGAGAAGCGCCGGTACCCCACGGCGCAGCCGCTCCTCCACGGCCGAGCGCGGCGTGCCGTACAGGTTGCCGGCGAACTCGGCCCACTCCAGCAGGTCGCCCGCGGCGACCATGCTCCGGAACTCGGGCGGGTCGACGAACCGGTAATGGGTCCCGTCGACCTCGTAGTCCCGCTTCGGTCTCGTGGTCACCGAGACCGACAGCCATACCCAGGGCGAGCGCGCCCGGATCAGCTCGATCACGCTGTCCTTGCCCACCCCGGAGGGGCCGGACAGGACGGTGAGACGTGCCGCCGGGCGCGCGTCGTCGTCGTTGCTCACTGCTTGTTTCTACCCTGTCCGGCTCACTTGCCGGCAGCGAACTCCCCAAGCAGTGCCTTACGCTGCTGATCGCCCAGGCCACGCAGCCGGCGGCTGTCGGCGATCTTCAGCTTCTCCATGATCTGGGTGGCCCGGATCTTGCCGATTCCGGGAAGCGCCTGCAGCACGGCCGACACCTTCAGCTTGCCGACGACATCGTCGGACTCGGCTCGGTCCAGCACGGCCGCCAGCGTGACCTTGCCCGACTTGAGCTGCTCCTTCAGCTCAGCGCGGGCCTTGCGGATCTCCGCCGCCTTCTCCAGCGCGGCGGCACGCTGTTCGGGGCTCAGTGTGGGGAGCGGCACCAGTTCTCCTCAGGTCCATTTTCGCGTCGCCGCAGGTCGCGACGGCGCATGTGAAAGGTGGTGTGCGTGTGGTTCCCAGCGCCTGCGAAAACTAGCGGTCAACGCAGCTTTCGGCAACGCCAGGCGCCGAGATCACGGATTTTTCTCGTCATCTGTCGGACATGAGGACCTTGTCACACGCGATCAACGCCTGCTCCGCCGCCTCCCGTACCGCCGCCGGGTCCGGGCCGGCGCGGAGCACCTCGCGCGAGTACGAGGGCAGCACGCCGGACAGGTCCGGGCCGAAGACGGTACGCAGATCGGCGGCCGTGGCACCCTGCGCGCCGAGCCCCGGCGCGAGCACGGGTCCATTGATATGGCTGAAGGTATGCCCGGTCCGCCCGACCGTCGCGCCGACCACCACGCCGATGCTTCCCAGGGGCTCCACACCCGCGTTCACCTGCGCAACTTCGTCCAGGATGAGCTGGCTGACGGTACGCCCGTCGGGCCCCTTGGCGTGCTGCACGGTGGCGCCTTCGGGGTTGGAGGTGAGCGCCAGGACGAAGACACCCGAGCCGTGCTGGAGGGCCTTGTCGATCATCGGCCGGAGGCTCCCGAAGCCCAGGAAAGGGCTTGCCGTCATCGCATCGACGTAGAGGCTGCTCGATGGATCGAGGTACGCCTGGGCGTACGCCGCGGCGGTCGAACCGATGTCACCGCGCTTCACATCGAGCAGCACAAGCGCCCCGGCAGCCCGGAACTGTCGGATAGTTGACTCAAGCGCAGCAATGCCCGCCGAGCCGAACCGCTCGTAGAACGCCGACTGTGGCTTGACCACGGCAACCCGGTCGGCCAGGGCCGCCACCACCGTCCGGCTGAACTGCTCCAGGCCGCTCACGTCGTCCGGCAGGCCCCACTGAATCAGCAGCTCAGAGTGCGGATCAAGGCCGACGCACAGCCGCCCGCGGGCCTGCGTGACCGCCCGGAACCGGGCACCGAAGCTCTCCCCCACGTCACCTCTCCCGACTGCGTTCAACCGGCGGCCGCGGCCGCGATGATCGCCTCTGTGATTTTCGTCACGTCGCTGTCCGCGCAGGTGTACGGCGGCATTGCGTAAACAAGGTCGCGGAACGGCCGCAGCCACACGCCCCGGGCCACCGCCGCCTCCGTGGCCGCCCCGATGTCCACGTCGTGATCGAGCTGGACCACCCCGATCGCGCCCAGTACCCGTACGTCCGCCACGCCCGGCAGATCACCCGCCGGTTTCAGGCCGGTACGCAGCGCCACCTCGATCCGGGCCACCCGGTCCCGCCAGGCGCCGTCCCGCAGCAGCCCGATCGACGCGTTGGCCACCGCGCAGGCCAACGGGTTGCCCATGAAGGTCGGCCCGTGCGCCAGCACCGGCAGCTCGCCCCGGGAGATCCCGGCCGCCACCCGGGCCTGGCACAGCGCCGCGGCCAGCGACAGGTACCCGCCGGTCAGCGCCTTGCCCACGCAGAGCACGTCCGGGCGTACCCCCGCGTGCTCGGCGGCGAACAGGGCGCCGGTACGGCCGAAGCCGGTGGCGATCTCGTCGAAGATCAGCAGTACGCCGTACTCGTCGCACAGCTCGCGCAGCACTCGCAGGTACCCCGGGTTGTGCCAGCGCATCCCGCCGGCGCCCTGCACCACCGGCTCCACGATCACCGCGGCCAGCTCGTCCGCGTGCCGGGCCAGCGCCTCCCGCAGCACCGCCACGTACTCCGGCCGTACCGGCGCGGCGAACCCGGCCGGCGGCTCGGGTACGAACACCTGCTCGGGCAGCACGCCGGTCCACAGCCGGTGCATGCCGCCGTCCGGGTCGCACACACTCATCGGGTGGAAGGTGTCCCCGTGGTACCCGCCCCGCCAGGTCAGCAGCCGGCGCTTGCCGTACCGGCCGACCGACCGCCAGTACTGCAGGCACATCTTCACCGCCACCTCCACGCTCACCGAGCCGGAGTCGCAGAGGAAGACGTGGTCCATCCCGGTCAGCTCGACCAGCGTGGCCGCCAGGCGTACCGCCGGCTCGTGGGTGAGCCCGCCGAACATGACGTGGCTCATCCGGCCCAGCTGCTCGCGTACCGCGGCGTCAAGCACCGGGTGGCGGTACCCGTGGATGGCCGCCCACCAGGAGGACATGCCGTCGATCAGCTCCCGCCCGTCCGCCAGCCGCAGCCGTACGCCGGACGCGTCCCGTACCAGCAGCGGCTCGCGCAGCCCCGGCATGGGCGCGTACGGGTGCCAGACGTGTGCCTTGTCCAACGCAAGCAGGTCCTCAGGCTCCATGCGCCACCCGCGCGCTGATCGCCCGGACCAGTCCCGGCCCCCGGTAGATCAGGCCGGTGTAGAGCTGCACCAGGCTGGCGCCCGCGTCGAACAAGCGGGCCGCGTCGTCCGGGTCGAGGATGCCGCCCACGCCCACCACGGGCAGCGCCGTGCGCTTGGCCACGAACGTGACCACGTCGCGTGCCCGTACCGTCAGCGGCCGGCCGGACAGCCCGCCCGCCTGCGCGGCGAGGTGGGCGTCCGGGGGCGCCAGCCCGTCCCGGGACAGCGTGGTGTTGGTGGCGATGAGACCGGCCACACCGGCGCCTTCGCACACCTCCAGCACCTCCCCGATGGCGTGGTCGGTGAGATCCGGGGCGATCTTGACGAGGACCGGCGTGCTACCCGCCTCGGCGCGCAGCGCCCCCAGCAACTCGCTGAGCTGGTCACGGTCCTGCAGGCTACGCAGGCCGGGCGTGTT
Organism: Rugosimonospora sp.; assembly: GCA_035278125.1. GTDB lineage: Bacteria > Actinomycetota > Actinomycetes > Mycobacteriales > Micromonosporaceae > DATEJJ01. The sequence goes on along the minus strand of DATEJJ010000286.1, from coordinate 11,805 downwards.
GGGCGAGCTGACGTTGACCGCCAGGTAGTCCGCGTACGCCCGCAGCGCCCGCAGCGAGGTCACATAGTCCTCGACCGCCTCCGCCAGCGGTGTGATCTTGGACTTGCCCAGGCTGATGCCGAGCGGCACGGGCAGCCGGCCCACCTGTGCCAGGCGCTCCGCCAGGGCCGCCGCGCCCCGGTTGTTGAAGCCCATCCGGTTGATCACGGCCTCGCTCTGCCGCAGCCGGTAGAGCCGGGGGCGCGGGTTGCCCGGCTGAGCATGCCGCGTCACGGTCCCGACCTCGACGAAGCCGAAGCCGAGCGCGGGCCACGCGGGTAGCGCGCGCCCGTCCTTGTCCAGCCCCGCCGCCAGCCCGACCGGATTCGGGAACCGCACCCCGAACACGGTCCGCGGCGCCCGGACGCCGTAGTAGCGACGCACCACGCTCAGCAGCGCCGCACGCCCCGCAAGGGCGCCCAACGCATGCAGCGTGGCCTCGTGCGCCGCCTCCGCGTCTCCCCCACCGACCCGGAACAGCACCGGCCGCGCGACCCGCCGGTAGATTCCCCCGCTCACGCCCGCCCGCCCCTTGCCCAGCACCCGGCGTCCGCTCCCCGCAGGCGAGACCCGCGCCGGGAAAGAGGCGGAGGCGCCCCGGCCACGATGGCCGAACGCGCGCCGCCGCCCGTCGAGCCTGCCAGATCTCCCCGGCCTGGTCCGCGCCGACAAGGCCGAACCAAGATCAGAGGCTGCCGGCAGATCGCGCAGCCCGCTGCACATTCCGCCGGCAACCCGCGATCATCACCGCGCAAGGCGTCCCCGTCTGTCAACTCGCGCCCAGTCCGCCAAGATCCAGCCAGCGGCAGCGCGGGGGCGACTTCGAGATCTTGTAGGCGTTGACATCGGATCCGATGTCGCTGCGTACAAGATCTCGAAGGTCTCACCGTGAAGCTCCGCGGACGTCGGCGTTGTGGGCCTGGAGGGGGCGGACGGTCATCTCGCCGCGGATCAGGGCCTCGATTCCCATGACGGCCGCGGACGCACCAGGGACCGTCGTGATGCAGGGGATGTCGTGGGCGACGGCGGCGCTGCGGATCTCGTACCCGTCGCGGCGGGAGCCGGAACCCTGCGGCGTGTTGATCACCAGCGCCACCTCGCCCGACTCGATCAGCTTGACCGCGTGCCGGCCGTCCTCGGTCGACTCGAAGTGCTTGGCCACGATCTCGCAGGCCACCCCGTACCGGCGGAGCACCTCGCCGGTACCGGCGGTGGCGACGATCTCGAAGCCCAGGTCGGCGAGGCGCTTGATCGGGAAGATCATGCCGCGCTTGTCCCGGTTCGCCACCGTCACCAGGATCTTGCCGCTGGTGGGCAGCGAGCCGTACGCCGCCGCCTGCGACTTGGCGAACGCGTGCCCGAACGAGGAGTCGATCCCCATCACCTCGCCCGTGGACTTCATCTCCGGGCCGAGCAGGTTGTCCACGCCCTTGCCGGCGGGGGTACGGAACCGCTTGAACGGGAGCACCGCCTCCTTGACCGCGACCGGTGCACCGGGCGGCGGCGTACCCCCATCTCCATCGGGCATCAGCACGCCCTCGGCCCGCAGGTCGGCGACGGTGGCCCCGAGCATGATCCGGGCAGCGGCCTTGGCCAGCGGCACGGCCGTCGCCTTCGACACGAACGGGACGGTACGGCTGGCGCGCGGGTTGGCCTCCAGCACGTACAGGGTGTCGTCCTTGAGCGCGTACTGCACGTTGAGCAGGCCGCGTACCCCGATCCCGCGGGCGATCTCCTCGGTGTACCGGCGCACCGCCGCGATGTGCGTGGCACCCAGGGTGATCGGCGGCAGCGCGCACGAGGAGTCGCCGGAGTGGATCCCGGCCTCCTCGATGTGCTCCATCACGCCGCCGAGGTACACCTCGCCGGTGGCGTCGGCCAGCGCGTCCACGTCGATCTCGATCGCGTCGTCCAGGAACCGGTCCACCAGCACCGGGTGCGACGGGGAGATGTCGGTGGCCCGGGCGATGTAGTCGCGCAGCGTGGCGTCGTCGTAGACGATCTCCATGCCCCGGCCGCCGAGCACGTAGCTGGGCCGCACCAGGACCGGGTACCCGATCTCGTCGGCGATCTTCTTGGCCGCGTCGAAGCTGGTCGCGGTGCCGTACGGGGGCGCCGGCAGGCCGGCCCGGTGCAGCAGCGCGCCGAACGCGCCCCGGTCCTCGGCCAGGTGGATGGACTCCGGGCTGGTACCCACGATGGGTACCCCGGCGTCCTTGAGCCGCTGCGCCAGCCCCAGCGGGGTCTGCCCGCCCAGCTGCACGATCACGCCGACCACGCCGGGCCCGCCGGCCGCCTTGCCGGAGGAGTCCTCGGCGTGCCACACCTCCAGCACGTTCTCGAAGGTGAGCGGCTCGAAGTAGAGGCGGTCGGCGGTGTCGTAGTCGGTGGACACGGTCTCCGGGTTGCAGTTGACCATGACCGTCTCGTAGCCGACCTCGCGCAGCGCCATCACCGCGTGTACGCACGAGTAGTCGAACTCGATGCCCTGCCCGATCCGGTTCGGCCCGGAGCCGAGGATCAGCACCTTGGGCCGGTCCGACGGCGCCACCTCGGTCTCCTCCTCGTACGAGGAGTAGTGGTACGGGGTGCGCGCGGCGAACTCGGCGGCGCAGGTGTCCACGGTCTTGAACACCGGCCGCAGCCCGAGCCGGTGCCGCAGCATCCGTACCCCGTCCTCGCCGGCCAGCTCCGGGCGCAGCGCGGCGATCTGCCGGTCGGACAGGCCCGCCCGCTTGGCCCGGCGCAGCAGGGACTCGTCCACCACGGGCGCGTCCACGACCCCGGCGCGCAGCTCCACCAGGGAGGCGATCTGGTCGACGAACCACGGGTCGACGCCGGTCGCGGCGGACACCGCCGCCACGGTCGCGCCGTTTCTCAGCGCCTCTTCGATCGTGTACAGGCGGCCGTCGTGGGGGGTCTCCAGACCCAGGCCCGACCTGTGATCACTTGTCCAGAACCCGGCACTCTTCGTGTCCATCGAGCGCATCGCCTTGCCCAGCGCCTCGGTGAAGGTGCGGCCCAGGCTCATCGCCTCGCCCACCGACTTCATCGTGGTGGTCAGCTCCTGGTCGGCGCCGGGGAACTTCTCGAACGCGAAGCGCGGGATCTTCACCACCACGTAGTCCAGCGACGGCTCGAAGGCCGCCGGCGTCTCCCGGGTGATGTCGTTGGGGATCTCGTCCAGCGTGTACCCGATGGCCAGCTTCGCGGCGATCTTCGCGATCGGGAAGCCGGTCGCCTTGGACGCCAGCGCCGAGGAGCGGGACACGCGCGGGTTCATCTCGATCACCACCAGCCGCCCGTCGGCCGGGTCGACCGCGAACTGGATATTGCAGCCGCCGGTGTCCACCCCGACCTCGCGCAGCACCGCGATGCCCAGGTCGCGCATGCGCTGGTACTCCACGTCGGTCAGGGTCATCGCGGGCGCCACGGTGACCGAGTCCCCGGTGTGTACCCCCATCGGGTCCACGTTCTCGATGGAGCAGACGACCACCACGTTGTCGTGCCGGTCGCGCATCAGCTCCAGCTCGAACTCCTTCCAGCCGAGCACGCTCTCCTCGATCAGGACCTCGTGCACCGGGCTCGCGGCCAGGCCCGCGCCGGCCAGCAGGTCCAGGTCGGCGTCGCTGCGCGCCAGGCCGGAGCCGAGCCCGCCCATGGTGAACGAGGGCCGGATGACCACCGGGAGGCCGAGTTCGGCCGCGGTCGACCGGACCTCGTCCATCGAGTGGCAGACCCGGGACCGGGGTACCGCCCCGCCGGCCCGCGCCACGATGTCCTTGAACAGCTGGCGGTCCTCGCCGCGCCGGATCGCGTCGATGTTCGCGCCGATCAGCTCCACGCCGTGCTTCTCCAGGACGCCCGCCTCGTGCAGGGCGACCGCCGTGTTCAGCGCGGTCTGCCCGCCCAGGGTGGGCAGCAGGGCATCCGGCTTCTCCCGGGCGATCACCTGCTCGACGTACTCCGGCGTGATCGGCTCGATGTAGGTGGCATCGGCGAACTCCGGGTCGGTCATGATGGTGGCCGGGTTCGAGTTGATCAGGCTGACCCGCAGCCCCTCGGCGCGCAGCACCCGGCAGGCTTGGGTACCGGAGTAGTCGAACTCGCACGCCTGCCCGATGACGATCGGCCCGGACCCGATGACGAGCACATGGTGGAGGTCTTCCCGCTTAGGCATCGATCAACCCCACGAACCGGTCGAACAGGTAGTCGGCGTCGTGCGGCCCGGCCGCCGCCTCCGGGTGGTACTGCACGGTGAAGGCGGGGACGTCGAGGCAGCGCAGGCCCTCGACCACGCCGTCGTTGAGGCACACGTGGCTCACCTCCACCCGGCCGAACTCGGTGTCCACAGTGGAGTCCAGCGGGGCGCGTACCGCGAAACCGTGGTTGTGCGAGGTCACCTCGACCTTGCCGGTACGCCGGTCCAGCACCGGCTGGTTGATGCCGCGGTGGCCGTACCCGAGCTTGTAGGTCTCGAAGCCCAGTGCCCGGCCCAGGATCTGGCTGCCGAAGCAGATCCCGAACAGCGGCAGCCGGCGGCGCAGCACCTCGCGGGCGAGTGTCACGGCGGCGTCGGCGGTGGCCGGGTCGCCCGGTCCGGGCGAGAAGAACACCGCGTCCGGGCCGACCACGAGCACATCCTCCACAGTGGACGAGGCGGGCAGCACGTGCGTGGTGACGCCGCGGGCGGCCAGCCGGCGCGGCACGTTGCGCTTGATGCCGAAGTCCAGCGCGGCCACGGTGAGCCGGTGCTCGCCGACAGCGTCCACTGTGTACGCCGCCGGGGTGGACACCTCCGCGGACAGGTCGGCGCCGAGCATCTGGGGCGACTCCCGGACGCGCGCGAGGAGCCGCGACGGGTCGGACTCCACACTGGACACACCGACACGCATGGCACCCCGCTCGCGCAGGTGCCGGGTCAGCGCCCGGGTGTCGATACCGCTGATACCGACGATGCCCTCGGCGGCCAGCCGGTCGGCGAGGGTACCGGTGGCCCGCCAGCTGGACGGGGTCCGGGCCGGCTCGCGTACCACGTACCCGCTCACCCAGATCCGGTCCGACTCGTCGTCCTCGCCGTTGACGCCGGTGTTGCCGATGTGCGGCGCGGTCTGCACCACGACCTGGCGGTGGTACGAGGGATCGGTCAGGGTCTCCTGGTACCCGGTCATCCCGGTGGCGAACACCGCCTCCCCGAACGTCTCGCCCGCGCCGCCGTACGCCTCGCCGCGGAACGCGCGACCGTCCTCCAGGACCAGAAGCGCGGTCACCTCACGGCCTTCCCGTCGAGTACGGTCGGCTCGCCGCGCAGGAACGTGGCCACCACCCGGCCGGGCAGAGTCATCCCGGCGTACGGCGTGTTGCGGCTGCGCGAGGCGAGTCCCGTCGGGTCCACCACCCGCGTCGCGACCGGGTCCACCAGGGTCAGGTTCGCCGGTACCCCGGGCGCTGGGAACTGACCGTGCTCGGCCAGCCCGGCGATCCGCGCCGGTATCCGGGACATCCGCTCGGCTATCCCCGACCAGTCCAGCGTGCCGGTGGACAGGACCACGGACAGCGCGGTCTCCAGGCCGAGCATGCCCGGGCGGGCGTACGCCCACTCGCACTCCTTGTCCTCCACGGCGTGCGGCGCGTGGTCGGTGGCCACCACGTCGATCACGCCCTCGGCGAGCGCGGCGCGCAGCGTGGCCACGTCCTCGCCGGTACGCAGCGGCGGGTTGACCTTGAACACCGGGTCGTACGACTCGGCCAGCGCGTCGGTCAGCAGCAGGTGGTGCGGGGTCACCTCGGCGGTGATCCGCACCCCGCGCCGCTTGGCCCAGCGCAGGATCTCCACGCTGCCCGCGGTGGACACGTGGCAGATGTGCAGCCGGGCGCCCACGTGCCCGGCCAGCAGCGCGTCCCGCGCGATGATCGCCTCCTCGGCCACCGCCGGCCAGCCGGCCAGCCCCAGCCGGGCGGAGATCTCGCCCTCGTGCATCTGCGCGTTCTCGGTAAGGCGGCTCTCCTCGGCGTGCTGCGCGATCACGCCGTCGAACGCCTTGACGTACTCCAGCGCCCGGCGCATCAGCCGCGCGTCGCCCACGCAGTGCCCGTCGTCGGAGAAGACGCGCACCTGCGCCGCGCTGGTCGCCATCGCGCCGAGTTCGGCCAGGTGCTCGCCGCGCAGCCCGCGGGTCACCGCACCGACCGGCTGCACGTCCACCAGCCCGGCCTCCCGGCCCAGCCGGTACACCTGCTCGACCACGCCCGCCGTGTCCGCCACCGGCTCCGTGTTGGCCATCGCGCAGACCGCGGTGTACCCGCCCAGAGCCGCCGCCCGGGACCCGGACTCCACCGTCTCGGCGTCCTCGCGCCCGGGTTCGCGCAGGTGGGTGTGCAGGTCGACCAGGCCCGGCAGGGCGATGAGGCCGGCCCCGTCGACAATCTCGGCCCGCGCGCCGGTGGCGTCCCGGCCCGCCGCGGCCACCAGGCCGTCCCGGATCAGCAGGTCGGTCGGCTCGGCGCCGGCGACTGACACGCCCTTGATCAGGTATCCCGTCACTTGTGTCCCCCCAGCAGCAGGTACAGCACGGCCATCCGGACGCTCACGCCGTTGGCGACCTGCTCGACGATGGTGGAGCGGGCCGAGTCGGCCACGTCCGGAGTGATCTCCATGCCCCGGTTCATCGGGCCGGGGTGCATCACGATGGCGTGCTCGGGCAGCCGCCGCATCCGCGCCGCGTCCAGCCCGTAGCGGCGGGAGTACTCGCGCGCGGACGGGAAGAACGCGTCCTCCATCCGCTCGCGCTGTACCCGCAGCATCATCACCACGTCCGCGCCCGGCAGCACCGCGTCCAGGTCGTAGCTGGTCCGCGCCGGCCAGGAGTCGACGCCCACCGGCAGCAGCGTGGGCGGCCCGACCAGCACCACCTTGGCGCCCAGCCGGGACAGCAGGAGCACGTTGGAGCGGGCCACCCGGCTGTGCAGCACGTCGCCGACGATGGCCACGGTCAGGCCGGCGAGGCGGCCCAGCCGGGAGCGCATCGTGTACGCGTCGAGCAGCGCCTGGGTCGGGTGCTCGTGGGTACCGTCGCCCGCGTTGATCACGATGCCGTCGATCCAGGTGGCCAGCCGGTGCGGCGCGCCCGAGGCGGGGTGCCGGATCACCACCGCGTCCGCCCCCATCGCCTGCAGGGTCAGCGCGGTGTCCTTGAGGCTCTCCCCCTTGGAGACGCTGGACCCCTTGGCCGCGAAGTTGATCACGTCCGCGCTGAGCCGCTTGGCGGCCGCCTCGAACGAGATCCGGGTACGCGTGGAGTCCTCGTAGAAGAGGTTCACGACGGTACGCCCGCGCAGCGTGGGCAGCTTCTTGACCTCGCGGTCGGCCATCGCCGCGTCCATCTGGTACGCCGTGTCGAGGACCAGCGTGGCGGCGTCCGCGTCCAGGTCGGCCGCGGACAGCAGGTGACTGATCATGTGGTCTCCAACCTGACCTCGTCGATGCCGTCCGTCTCGGCCAGCAGCACGCGGACCGTCTCCGTCAGCGCGGTCGGGATGTTCTTACCCACGTAGTCGGCCCGGATGGGCAGCTCCCGGTGGCCGCGGTCGACCAGCACCGCGAGCTGCACCCAGCGCGGCCGGCCGAGGTCGCCCAGGGCGTCCAGGGCCGCCCGTACGGTGCGCCCGGAGAAGAGGACGTCGTCCACGAGGATCACCCGCCGGCCGTCGATGCCCTCGGCGGGTACCCGGGTCGGCCCGACCGCGCGGGTACCGCGCAGCCGCAGGTCGTCCCGGTAGAGAGTGATGTCCAGCGCGCCCGTGGGTACCCCGACGCCCTCGAAGGCGTGGATCCGGCCCGCCAGTCGCAGAGCCAGCGGTACGCCCCGGGTGGGGATGCCGAGGAGCACCGTGTCGAGCGCGCCCTCGGTCTTCTCGAGGATCTGGTGTGCGATCCGGTCGACCACGCGGGTCAACTCGGTCGAAGTCAGAATGGTCTTGCCCGGAATGGCCGTAGGATAGGCCAACGGGGACCTCCTTCCCCGCCTCACGGGACGGGTCGTTAAAGGACGCCTGCAGTGATTCTGCCCCGTCCCGGCCTCGACCGGGACGATCAAATCCTTACGAAGCCTATCAGCAGCGCAGATCGCGAAACGTCAGGGCCGTAGCACTTGACCCCGTGTCGCTTGGCAGTTACGGTCACGCTCCGTAGCGATCGCCGGGGAACCCCCCCGGAGCCAGCGACTGGGAGTCCACATGCCCTCTGAGTACGCCAAGTCCCTGGGCGCCCGCCTGCGCTCCATCCGCCAGCAGCAGGGCCTGTCCCTGCAGGGTGTGGAGGAGAAGTCTGCGGGGCGCTGGAAGGCGGTAGTGGTCGGGTCGTACGAGCGGGGTGACCGCGCCGTCACCGTGTCCCGCCTCGCCGAACTCGCCGACTTCTACCGGGTACCGGTAGCGGAGCTGCTGCCCGAGGGCAGTGGCGTACGTCACGAAAACGCGGGCAAGATCGTCCTCGATCTGGAAAAGCTTTATGACCAGACCGCGGATGATCTCGCCTATGTCGCCCGTTATGCCCGGGCGATCCAGCAGCAGCGTGGCGACTACAACGGCCGGGTGCTCTCGATCCGGGCCGATGACCTGCGCGCTCTCGCCATCGTGTACGACTCGTCGCCCTCCGGGCTGGTCGAGCGGCTCAACGAGGCGGGCGTGCTGGTCACGGACCCGCGCTCGATGTTTGCGTAAACCGTAAGAAGATCCGTCCGCGGATCGTAAGATCGGCAACCCGGGGGGCGTCTGGCGGGCGTTCCCCGGGGGTAGCGCCAAAACAACCGACCGACGGCCGGTCAGGGTTCAGCGTGTCGCGTACTGGGCGATGCGCGCCAGGAGCCCGTTCAGGAACCGGGGCGAGTCGTCGGTGGACAGCTGCTTGGCCAGCTCCACCGCCTCGCTGATCGCCACCGGGTCGTCGATCTCGTCGACGTAGAGCAGCTCGTACACGGCGATCCGGGCGAGGTTGCGGTCGACCACGGGCATCCGCTCCAGCGTCCAGCCCTCCGCGAAGCTCCCGATCAGCTCGTCGATCCGGTCGAGGTGCGCGGCGACGCCCTCGACCAGCGAGATCGTGTACCCGAGGTGCTCCGGCCGGGGCGGCTCGATCCGGCCCAGCGCCGCCGCGAGCACCTCCGGTATCGGCGACTCGCGCAGGTCCGCCTCGTACAGCATGTCGAGTGCCCGCTTGCGCGCCTTGCGGCGCGCCGGCATCGGCGTCTTCGGTCCCTCGGCCATGAGCTAGGCGCGGCCGAGGTATCGGCCGTCGCGGGTATCGACCTTGATCTTCTCGCCGGTCGAGATGAACAGCGGTACCGCCACCGTCGCGCCGGTCTCCACCGTGGCCGGCTTGTTGCCGCCGGTGGAGCGGTCACCCTGCAGGCCCGGCTCGGTGTACGTGATCTCCAGGATCACGCTCGTGGGCAGTTCGATGTAGAGCGGCGCGCCCTCGTGTACCGCGACCGTCGCCTCAGCCTCGGGCAGCAGGTACTTGGCGGCCTCGCCGACCGTGCCGGACGGTACGTGGATCTGGTCGAAGGACTCCAGATCCATGAAGACGAAGTCCTCGCCGTCGGCGTACAGGTACTGCATGGTGCGCTTGTCGACCGTGGCGGTCTCGACCTTGGTACCCGCGTTGAACGTCTTGTCCACCACCTTGCCGGACAGCACGTTCTTCAGCGTGGTGCGCACGAACGCGCCACCCTTGCCGGGCTTGACGTGCTGGAACTCCACGACGGACCACAGCTCTCCGTCGAGGTTGAGCACCAGGCCGTTCTTGAGGTCGTTCGTGGTGGCCATGTCCTGCCTTGATCGATCGTTGCTTCCGGGATTGGTCTGGCAAGTCTACCGGTCCGGCTGGGAGTACCACCGCGCCAGGTGCTCCAGGGCCAGCCGGTACCCGTCCACGCCCAGCCCGCAGATGACCCCGCGGGCCACGGCGGACACCACGGAGTGGTGCCGGAACTCCTCGCGGGCGTGGATGTTCGACAGGTGCACCTCGACCAGCGGACCGCGCAGCATGGCGCACGCGTCGCGGACCGCGTAGGAGTAGTGCGACCAGGCGCCCGGGTTGAGCACCACCGCCGCTTCCTCGTCGGCCGCCTCGTGCAGCCAGCCGATCATCTCGTGCTCCGCGTCGGTCTGCCGCGCCTGTACCGACAGGCCCAGCTCCTTGCCCAGCCGCTCGCACCCGGCGACCAGGTCGGCGTACGAGGTGGCGCCGTAGATGTCGGTCTGCCGGGTGCCCAGCCGACCCAGGTTGGGGCCGTTGAGGACGTACACCTTCGTCACCGGGCAACCTCCTCGTACGCGGCGCGCAGCAGCTCCTCATCCGGATCGTCCAGTATGGACGGTCGGGCCAGCCCGTCGAGCACCACGAAGCGCAGCCGTGCCGACGAACCCTTGCTGGGGGGCGCTCCGACAGGCTGCGCGACCCGGCGCGCCTTCTTGTCCACCCGCATCGTGCCGCGCAGGTCGTCCCAGGCGTCCGCCGGGTACCGCACCGGCAGGCCGAGCGCGCCGAGCACCGCCCGGTGCCGGTCCGCCACCTCCCCCGCCAGCCGGCCCGAGCGCCGGCCCAGCGCGGCCGCGTACACCAGGCCCACCGAGACCGCGTGCCCGTGCCGCCAGGCGTACCGCTCCCGCTTCTCGATCGCGTGCCCGAGCGTGTGGCCGTAGTTGAGGATCTCGCGCAGCCCGGACTCGCGCAGGTCCGCGGCGACGACGCGCGCCTTCACCCGTACCGACCGCTCAACCAGCTCGCGCACGGCGGCGCCCGCGGGGTCGACGGCGGCCGCCGGATCGGCCTCGATCAGGTCCAGGATGGCCGGGTCGGCGATGAAGCCGCACTTGACCACCTCGGCCAGCCCGGCGACCAGATCGCCGGCGGGCAGTGTGTCCAGTGTGGACAGATCGCAGAGCACGCCGGCCGGTGGGTGGAACGCGCCCACCAGGTTCTTGCCGGCGGCCGTGTTCACCCCGGTCTTGCCGCCGACGGCGGCATCGACCATGCCCAGCAGGCTCGTGGGCACCTGCACCGCCCGCACCCCGCGCAGCCAGCAGGCCGCGACAAAGCCGGCCAGGTCGGTCACGGCACCGCCGCCCACCCCGACGATGGCGTCGGTACGCGTGAAGCCGGCCGCGCCGAGCTGGTCCCAGCACCGCGCCGCCACCTCGATGCGCTTGCCCGCCTCGGCGTCCGGCACCTCGATCGCCAGGTACGCCATGCCCGCGTCGCGCAGCACGGCAGCGACCCGCTCGGCGTACGCCCGCAGCGGCGGCGCGGCCAGTACGGCCACGGCGGCGGCGCCCTTCACCATCGGAGGCAGTTCGCCGAGCAGGTCCCGCCCGACGAGCACCTCGTAGGGCCGCTCCCCGCCCACCTCGATCCGCGTCACGTCGCTCATCGCCGCGTAGCCTAGCCCCCCGGCCGCCCCTCCGCCTGCCACCCACCGGGTTGTCGGGGTTGGCGGGTGGCGTCGGTGGCCAGTCGGGTGGCGTAGGCGGTGAGGATGGGGCGGAGTTCGTCCGGGCGGACGATCGTGAACCCGAAGCCGAGGCCGGCGAGCATCGGCGCGGCGCCGTCCAGCCGCTCGGCCCGGGCGCGCAGCAGCACGCCGCCCGGCGCCTCAGCCAGCAGCCCGACGCTCGCCGGTATCCGGGCGCGGGCGCTGGCCAGGTCGGTGTCCAGCAGCACCTCGATCTCCCAGGCGTACGGCACCCGGGCCAGGCCCTGGGTCA
>DATEJJ010000285.1:0-3157 GCA_035278125.1 Rugosimonospora sp. | reverse complement strand
GGGACGGCCTGCCGCACCCCGCGGTGCACCACGGCGGCCCGCCAACCGACTCCCCGCTGGCCTTCGTGTGCACCGGCATGGGGCCGCAGTGGTGGGGAATGGGACGGCAGTTACTGGAGAGCAGCAGGGTCTTCCGCGCCGCGATCGAGCGCTGCGACGCGGCGCTCGTGCCGTTCTCGGGCGCCAGTCTGGTCGACGATCTGCGCGCCGAGGAGGCTGGCTCCCGGATGTCGCGTACCGCGGTCGCCCAGCCGGCGAACTTCGCCCTGCAGGTGGCCCTCACTGACCTGTGGGAGTCCCTCGGGATCCGGCCGGACGTGCTCATCGGCCACAGCGCCGGTGAGATCGCCGCCGCCCACCTCGCCGGCTGCCTGAGCTTCGAGGACGCGGTGAAGGTCATCTACCACCGGGCCCGGCTCCAGGACCTGACGACGGGGCAGGGCCGGCTCGTCGCGGCGGCCATCTCCGCCGAGCGGGCCGAAGGGCTGCCGGAGGTACGCGACGGGCGGCTGGCCATCGCCGCGGTGAACGGACCCGAGGCGGTGGCGCTGGTAGGCCCGGTACCCGACCTTGAGGCGGTACGGGCGGCGCTGGACGCGGACGGGGTGTTCTGCCGGTTCGTCGACGGCCACGTCCCGTACCACAGCCCGGCCATGGACCCGCTGCGCGATGAGCTGTTCGCCTGCCTCGGTGACGTCACGCCACGAGCGCCCCACCGACCGATCTACTCCACTGTGGACGGTGCCCGGGTCAAGGGTGCAGTGCACGACGCCGGTTACTGGTGGCGCAACGTCCGCGAGCCGGTGCGCTTCGCTGACGCCGCACTCGCGATGATCGATGACGGGATCACCTCGTTCGTCGAGATCGGCCCGCACCCAGCGCTCAGCCGCGCGGTGCTCGACGGTCTCGACGTCCGAGGCCGGCGCGGCCTGGCAGTGCCGACGCTCAAGCGCACCGAGCCCGATGCCGAGACGGTCGCGCACGCCTGCGCCCGGCTCTACGTCGCCGGCTACGACCCCGACCTGTCCGTCCTGCACCACCCCGGCCCGTACCTCCGGCTGCCCGCCTACCCGTGGCAGCGCGAGCGCTTCTGGCGGGAGGCAGCGGCCAGCCGGGCCGACCGGCTGGGTGAACAGGACCACAGCCTCCTCGGCGTGCGCCGCGACGTACCCACCCCGACGTGGAGCCGCCGCCTCGACGGCAGCCGACCGGACTACCTCGCCGACCACCGGGTGATGGGCGCCACCGTCTTCCCCGGCGCGGGATATGTCGAGATGGCGCTCGCCGCCGGGCGTACGGCGTTCGGCGCCTCGCGGTTCGCGGTCGCCGACATCCGCTTCCACGCCGCGGTCGTCTTCCGGCCCGGACCGGCGTACCGGCTGGACACCACGCTGGATCCGGCGACCGGGTCGGTCCAGGTCCATGGCGGTTACTCCGACACCGCCACGCCGGTGCGGCACATGTCGGCGCGGTTGGGTCCGGCCCCGGTGCGGGTACCCCGGCTAGACCTCGACGGGATCCGGCTGCGGTGCACCGAGCAGTGGGACGCCGCCCGGTGCTACCGGGCCTTCGAGGTGCTCGGGTTCGAGTACGGCCCGCGCTTCCGACCCATCGAGCGGCTCCACCTCGGGCAGCGTGAAGCGCTCGGGCGGATGGCCGAACCGGTACTCGCGCACAACCACGACACCGGGCTCGTCCTCGACCCGGTCGTGCTGGACGGCTGCTTCCAGATGCTACTGCCGCTGGTCCGCCCGGACACCGACGACGAACAGGCGACCCTCCTCCCGATCGGAGTCGACCAGATCGTGGTACACGGACCGGTGGACGACGCGCGGTGGGTGTGGGCCACCGCCACCTCCGGTGCCGACGAGGAACTGACCGGCGACGCGGTCCTGACGACCGAGGACGGCCGCGCGGTCGTGGAGGTCCGCGGGTTCCGCGTCCAGCTGATCGGAGCCGACCGCCAGCACCGGGCCCGGCAGGGCAACCGCTGGCTGTACGAGCCGGTGTGGCAGCCGCAGGACGAGCCCGTCGCGCCCGAACCGGCACCGGTCGGGCAGGGCTGCTGGCTCGTCCTCGGCGACCGGGCGGGACTCGGTACCGCGATCGCCGAACGCCTGGCCCACCTCGGCCACCGGACGGTGCTCGCGCAGATCGGCGACGGGTTCGCCATGCCGGCCCCGGACCGGTACCGGCTGCGACCCGACCGCGCCGACCTCGAAACACTGGTCCGCGAGGTGGCGGCCCGCGCGGAGGGGCCGGTGCTGGGCGTCGTACACGTCTGGTCGGGCGACGCCGACCTCGCCGGTCTCGACGGCGAGGAACCGTTGCGGGCCCTGGATCCGGGCGCGCTGACACTCGTACACCTGGTGCAGATCCTCGACGCGCAGAGCCTGGACTGCCCGCTGGCGGTTGTCACCACCGGTGCCCAGCCGGTGGCCGGCGCCCCGGACGAGGCGGGCCTGGCCCAGGCGTCGGTCTGGGGACTCGGACGGGTGCTGCACCACGAATCCCTGGCGCTGCACACCCGCATGTTCGATCTCGACCCAGCCGATCCCCGCGCGGACATTCCCGCCTTCGTCACTGACCTGCTGCACGGCGACCACGACGAGGACCAGGTCGCGTGGCGGGCTGGTGTGCGCCACGTCGCCCGGCTGGAGCCGGCCCGGCGCACGGGCGGGTGGTTGCCGGTCACCCTGCGTCCCGACGCGACCTACCTGGTCACCGGTGGGTTGGGTGCACTCGGTCTGCTGTTCGCGCGGTGGCTCGCGCTCCGCGGGGCGCGCCACATCGTCCTGGTGGCCCGCTCGGTGCTGCCCGACCGCAGATCCTGGGATGGCCTGGCCCCGACCGATCCGCAGTACGCGACGGTCCGGGCGATCGTGGCCATCGAGAAGCTCGGCGCGACCGTGGAGACCGCGGGCCTCGACGTCGCCCACCCCGACGCCCTACGCGGGTTGCTCCAGGCCCGCCGGGTCGCCGGCCGGCCGCCGGTACGGGGCGTGCTGCACTGCGCCGGGGCGGTGTACGACCAGGTGCTCGTCCGGATGACCCGGGACCAGCTCGACGACGTGCTCAGACCGAAGGTGCTGGGCGGCTGGTCGCTGCACCGCGCGACCGGATCCGAGCCGCTCGACTTCTTTGTCCTGTTCTCCTC
>DATEJJ010000284.1:0-9914 GCA_035278125.1 Rugosimonospora sp. | reverse complement strand
GCGCGGGCCGCGCGGAGCACCAGGTTGCTGTCGTCCAGCGGCAGCGCGCCGGCGCCCTCGCCCTCCATGGTCAGCGTGAGCTGGTCGCCGCGGCGCGCGCTGACCTCGTCGTACAGGGCCAGCGCCTGGTAGACGGTGGTGAGTTCGTGGTACCCGTCCAGCCGCGGCGCGCCGACGCCGAGAAACAGATTGATCTTCGCGGGCACCCGCACCTTGACCGGACTGATTCCCGGCCGGCCGCGACCGTCGTCGTAGAAGGCTTCGGTCATGCTGCCTCCTTCATCTGCGCGGCCCGGGCGATCGCGGCGAACTGCTCTATGGTGAGCGCCTCGCCGCGGGCACCCGGATCCACCCCCGCCCGGACCAGCACCGCGGCCGCCGCGTCCGGGCCACCGGCCCAGCCCGCGAGCGCGGCCCGCAGTGTCTTGCGCCGCTGCGCGAAGGCCGCGTCCACCACCGCGAAGGTGGCCCGCCGGTCGCTGCCCGCGGGCGGCTGCCGGCGGGCGAAGGCGACCAGACCAGACTCCACATTGGGTACCGGCCAGAACACGTTCGCCGGCACCCGGCCCGCCTGCCGCGCCCGGGCGTACCAGGCGAGCTTCACGCTCGGTACCCCGTACGTACGCGACCCGGGTGGCGCAGTGAGCCGGTCGGCCACCTCCCGCTGCACCATCACCAGCCCGTGCGCCAGCTCCGGCAGGGTCGCGAGCAGGTGCAGCACCACCGGTACCGCGACGTTGTACGGCAGGTTCGCGACCAGGGCGGTGGCCCCTGGCAGGTCGTCCGGTACCAGCTTGAGCGCGTCCGCGTGGACGACGGTCAGCCGCCCGGCCAGCTCCGGTACGCGCGCCGCCACGGTGGCGGGCAGCGCGCCGGCCAGCACCGGATCGATCTCCACCGCGTACAGCCGGGCGGCCGCGGGCAGCAGCGCCAGGGTCAGCGAACCGAGGCCCGGCCCCACCTCGACCACCACGTCCGCCGGGTCCAGCGCGGCGCAGCGCACGATGCGGCGCACCGTGTTCGGATCGTGCACGAAGTTCTGGCCGAGCGACTTGGTGGGCGTCACCCCCAGCCGCGCGGCGAGTTCCCGGATCTCCGCCGGGCCCAGCAGGGACGGGCCGGTCACCAAGGGCCGAAGACCCGTTCTCCGTTGGCCGAGATCGCCGCGCACACCTCGTCGAGGTCGCGGTCCATGGCCCGGGCCAGGGCCCGTACCGTCAGCGGGATCAGGTAGGAGCCGTTGCGCCGGCCCCGGTACGGCACCGGGGTGAGGAACGGTGCGTCGGTCTCCACGAGCACCTGGTCCAGCGGGGTGATCCGGGCGGCGGCCCGCAGGTACTCCGCGTTCTTGAAGGTGACCGTACCGGCGAAGCTGAGCACGTACCCGCGCTTGACGCAGCCGGCCGCGAACTGCTCGTCACCGGAGAAGCAGTGCAGCACCACCTGCTCCGGCGCGCCCTCCTCGTCCAGTACCCGCAGGATGTCGGCGTGCGCGTCCCGGTCGTGGATGACCAGTGCCCGGCCGGTCGCCTTGGCGATCGCGATGTGCGCCCGGAAGCTGGTCTCCTGCGCGGCCCGCCCCGCGTCGCCGGTGCGGTACGTGTCGAGCCCGGTCTCGCCGACCGCGCGTACCCGCGGCTGCCGCGCCAGCTCCTCGATCACCCGCAACGCGCCGTCCAGTTCGCCGGCCTCGGCCAGCGCGGGCGCGTCGTTGGGGTGCAGCGCGACCGCGGCCAGCACCGCCGGCTCGGCCGCGGCCAGCCGGGCGCTCCACCGGGAGGTTTCGACATCGACTCCGACCTGGACCAGCCGGTCCACGCCCACCGCGCGGGCCGCGGCCACCGCCTGCCCGGGGTCGCCGCCCACCATGTCGAGGTGGGTGTGGCTGTCCAGCACCGGCACGGCGAGCGGTTCGGGCGCCGGCGGTGGCTGGTCGCGGTGCTGGCTGGGAGCAGGCATCCCCGCCAGCATAGTGAGGCCCACCGGCGGGTGCCGGCGCACGCCGGCCGGCCACGCATTGTTGATCACGCAAGCACACAGCGGGTGCGACAGGCCGATCGCGAGCCCTCCTACTGTTACCCGCGTCGCAGCCCGCACGATTTCACATGACGTTTACCCGACAGGTCGCTCTGAAGGGCTACATTCATGGCCATGACGCCGATCGGACAGGTCGCGCCTGCCGCCACCGCCGTATTGCCGTCCACACCTCGACTGCGTGTCCGCTTCGAGGGTACGGAGTACACGGCCGAGCCCATTGCCAAGGGCGGGGCCTACGAGATCTTCGCGGACGACCCGCAGCCCGGTTTCCTGCCCAACCCGCGACCGGGTGCGCGCAAGCCGTACCGCCGCTTCGTACCCGCGTGTGACACCGAGGTGGTGGACGGCGAGGTGCCGGCGCGCGCCGATCCGCCCCTGTGCGCACCGCTCTCCCGCGATATCAGCTGGGCTGACCTGCAGCGGATGAGTCAGAGCCCGCGCGCCACCACCAGCCCGCTGCTGTCCGGCATCCGGTCCACCGGAGTGATCAGCCGCGGCACCCGGATGGTCAAGGTGCTCTCCGGCCGGCAGCTGGCGGGCCACCTGCACGGCTGGCTGCCGCAGGGCTTCTGCTACCGCGAGTGTGACATCGCCCACTTGCGGACCCCGGCCGAGCTGTCCGTGCTGCGCAGCGACGGCGAGGACGCGGGCGCCGCCGACGTGGCGTTCGCGCTGCGCTGGCGGGCGGTCGACCCGCTGGACTACGAGATCCCGTACATCGAGCTGTACGACGGGCTGGTCCGGATGCCACCGCGGGACCGCTTAGGCCCGCCGGTACTGGGCACCGGCTTCGCCCCGTCCGGCAACCACCTGATCCCCGAGTTCGTCACCGCCAACCTGTGTGACCTGCCGTTCCCGGCCTTCGCCGAGCTGCTCGCGTACACCGCGGACGGCTCCGAGGTCATGCTCTACAGTTACCTGCCCGAACAGCGCACCTGGACGCGCCTGTTCGGGCCACAGTGGCGCCACCTGTTCGCCGCTGTCCCCGGCGTACCGCCGGAGCAGGAGTACTTCGCGATCCCGCCCGCGCCCAGCCGGCTGGTCGGCCGGTACCGGGGCGACGAGTACGAGGCGATCGCCGACCCGCCGGTCGAGTTCCGGGTACACGCCAAGACCCGCAGCGCCCGGTACGCCGTGGAGACGCTGGCCCGGCGCACGCCGTACGGGGTCTGGCGCGGTGCGGCGTGCACCATCACCCGGGCGGAGGGTCCGTGGCTGCGGCTGCGCCTGGTACGCCCGGACGGTGACGCGGTGACCCGGCTGCGAGCGTCCTGTGTGGAGCGTGGCATCTACGAGGTCTGGGCGCCCGCCGTGGAGGTGGCGGAGCAGCCGCCGATCGAGGTGCACTACGCGCTGCCCAACAGCCCGGCGCACATCGCCGGGTAGGAACCGGTCTGAGGAACCGGCCTAGCGCACCGAGATCCCGATCAGCCAGATCAGCCACATACCGGCGAAGCAGATCAGCCCGCCCAGCCGTACCGAGCGGTTGTGCGGCTGGCCGGTGTCCACCCGCGGCCGGCCGAAGTTGGCGACGATGAAGTACCCGGCGAAGAACGCGAGCGCGGGCAGCCCGCACAGCGACCACGGCGCCGTCCACAGTGGAGAGCGCCCGCTGGTGAGGCTGCGGCTGGTACCGAAGATCACCAGGCCGCACGACACGATGGCGAACAGCGCGGTGGTGCTGGCGTAGACGAGCGCGTTACGGGCGACCGGTTGCATGCCCGGCAGCAGGGTCGGCCGCGTGGCGCGCTCCCGGGTCTGGTGCATGGCGCCGTCGGCCTGCTCGACCGCCTCCCACGCCCGGCGTACCGCCTCGTCCGTGTCGGCCAGGCCGCTGCGCGGTACCTCGCCCAGTGCCGGTGCGGTCAGCCGCAGCTCCTGGGCCAGCTCCAGCAGGCGGTTGCGCTGCCCGGTCAGCCGGTGCTTGAGCCGGTCCGACTCGGTACGCAGGCCGCCGGTACGCTCCTGTACCCCGGCCTGCCGTTCGCCCTCCTGGCGGCGCACCTCGGCCAGCCGCTGGGCCGCCTCGGTGTACTCCACCCAGTTCACGGCGTGCTGACCGCCTTCGCCTCCTGGATGGCCTCGTCGGCTTTGTCCACTGTGGAGGATATCTGCCCGATCAGCCCGTCGATGGTGTCGCGCAGCGCGCTGAACGCGACCGCGAACGCGGCGCCACCGGCCGCCTGCGCGTGCGTCAGCCCGTCCTCCGCCTGGGATCTGGCGGCCTGCGCGGCGGACAGGGCGTCGTGCAGTTCGTCCACAACGGACTGCAGGCTGTTTGCGGCTTCGTCGGCTGAGGACATCTCACAATCCTTCCGCGGATTCGTCGTGCCGGCCCGGGCGGACGAACGGCACGATGAGTTGGCTGCGCTGGTCGTGCCGGTCCAGCAGCAGCGCCCGGTTGGCGCGCGGCTGCCAGTTCAGCGTGTGGTCACCCATGAGCGAGGACAGTTCGTTGCCGGGAACGTTCAGCGCGACCAGGCAGGCCACGTCCTCCCGCCCGGCCGAGCCGCCGACCGCGTCGGAGAACCGCCGGGCGATACGCCACCAGCTGAGCACGTGTACCAGCCGCCCCGGCCCGGCGCGCAGCACGGTACGCAGATCCTCCAGCCCGGAGCGCCGGTTCTCGCCCCGGTCGGCGAGCATCGGCACGATCACGTCGGCCGCGAACACCACCAGGTAGGTGGGCTTCGCGGTGGAGCCCGGCGCGTCGGCCGCCAGCCGGGCCAGCATCGCGCGCAGGCCGGTCGCGTCCGACTCGACGCAGTCGTGGCCGGCCTCGCCCAGCGTGGCGGACAGCGCGTCCACCACCGGGTCGGCCGCGGCGGCGAAGCTGGCCAGCACGAACGTGGCCGTACCCGGGTCGTGCTGGCGGGCCAGGCCGGCGGTGGCCGCGTGCAGCACGTCCGCGCCGATGATCGAGGTACCCAGCACGGCGAGGTGCCGGCCGGGTACCGCGTCCAGCCCGAACCCGACCGTGGGCAGCCCCACGTCCACCGCCCGCCCGACCAGCGCCTGCCGCCGGCGTACCTGCGGGGACATCGCCTCGAACAGCGGATCGTCCTCCACGTGGTACTCGGCGTACCCGGCGAAGACCGCGGGCGGGTCGTTCGTGATCGGGCGCGCCTGCCACAGCTTCTGCCGCTGCGCGCTGACCGATGCCGGGTCGGCGTGCGGGAACCGGACGGTCCGGTTCGCCTCGGCCACGCCCGCCGCGCTGTTCACCACCGCCGTCCCCACCGGCAGCGCCTCCGCCGCCGTATTCGTCGGGTCCAGGATGGCCGAGCCGCCAGGCAGCGCGATGCGCAGCGGGAACTGCCCGAAGATCGAATCCTTCTTCGTGTACAGCGCCTCGATGCCGGCGATGGTCTGGCTGGCCAGGATCATGTGGATGCCGTACGAGCGGCCCTTGCGGGCCAGGTCCTCCAGCGCGCCGGCCGCGTCCCGGGCGATCGCGTCGTTGCCGGCGAACAGCACCTGGAACTCGTCCACCACCGCCACCAGCCGGGGCATCACCGTGTCCGGCTGCTGCGCGCGCAGCTCGGCCAGCTTGGTGACCCCGGCCTGCTTCAGCGCGCCGGCCCGCCGGTTCATCTCGCGGACCAGCGCGCGCAGCACGGCCAGCCCGTACTCGCGGTCGGACTCGATACCCACGGTGCGCGCGTGCGGGATCCACGACGGGTCGGTACGGGTCGGGGTGAACTCGACGAAGGACACGCCCTCCTTGAAGTCGAGCAGGTACAGGCCCAGCTCGTCGGGCGAGTACCGGGACGCGAGCCCGTACAGCAGGAGCAGCAGCACGTTGGTCTTGCCGGCGCCGGAGCGGCCACCCAGCTGCATGTGCGGGGTGGCGTCGTCCAGCACCAGCTCGTACGGGTGCCGCCCGTCCCGCCCGACCACGGTACGCAGCCCGTGCGCCGAGGACTCCTGCCAGATCCGCTCCGGCATCAGCGAGGCGAAGTCGGTCTGCCGGGCGGCACCGGCGCTGGTCGCCACCCGCCGGCAGACCTGGATGATCAGGTCCTCGCTCGGGCCCGGGTCCAGCGCGACCGGCGCGGGCAGCCCGCTGCCGTCGACCGCGAACCGGTACCGGCCGGGCGGCTCGGACGCGAGGAACCAGCCGTTGTGCCCGTCGGTCAGCTGCATGGTGCGCTCCAGCCGGGGCGCCGGCTCCCCGTGCATGGCCGCCGGCGGGTACCCGGCCAGCAGCAGGTGTACCCGCGCCGCCGGGTCCGCGTGCGAGATCGCGGACAGCCGGGACCACTCGGTACGCCCGGCGCCGACCGGGAACGCGGCCACCGCGAGTACCAGCGCCGGCGCGCTGCCCAGCGTGCCCGACTGCTCCGCCCGGATCTGCGCCTCCGCCTCGTCCAGCGCGGCGCGCAGCCCGTCCAGGTCGGTCGCGGGCGGGCGCCACGCCTCCACGTCCACCAGCGCCCGGAACGGCGTGAACACCGCACCCAGCCGGGCACCGTCCACCGGCAGCACGCGCAGCGCGCCCTCGGGCAGCGCGGCGACGGTACGCAACAGGACCCCGCGCAGCCAGCCGGTGACCCGGTCGTCCCGCGCGTCCGTGTCCACCGCGAGGTGCCCGGCGCCGATGAACGGCGCGACCGCCCAGAACACGCTGTCCGCCACCGGGCTGGCGTCGCCGATGCGCAGGTACAGCGGCTGGTCGGTGCGGTGCGTGCCGACCGGGAGGTCCAGCAGCGCGCTGTCCAGCCGCTGCCCGTACCAGCCGGGCAGGCCGGACTGGGCGAGCCGCTGCAGCCGGGCGACCAGCCGCCGCTGCTCCGCGTCGGCCTCGGACGCGGCGCTGGCGTCCGAGGTGAGCGCCCGAGACTCGCTCTCGATGTCCATCACGTACGAGGCCGCCTGCCGGTGCCACCCGACGGCCTGCGCGAAGAGCTGGGCGATCGACGCCACGGCGACCCCTCCCGCGGGACGCATTCCCGACGGCGCGACCCTATCCGAGACCGGTACTGTCAGTCAGCCCCCCACGCCGCTGCGCTAACCGCTGAGGCGTGCCAGTTCTTCCTCCACAATGGACGGATCGAGCTTCTTGAAGACTGGCTTGGGCGGGGCCAGCGGCCGGCCCGCCTCGATCGGGGTGGGCTCCCAGCGGGCGCCGCCCGCGTAGTCACCGGTCAGCACCGGGTACCCGGGGCCGCCGTCGAGGTCGTCCACCTCCACGATCGAGGGCATCGGCGCGTGTACCCCGGCGCCGCCGAGCAGTTCGTGAATCGTCTGCGCGGAGTGCGGCAGGAACGGGGTGAGCAGGATGTTGCAGTCGCTCACCGCCTGCAGGGCGACGTGCAGGATCGTACCCATCCGGGCCGGGTCGTCCTTGATCTTCCACGGCGCCTGGTCGGACAGGTACTTGTTGGCCTCGCCGACCACCCGCATCGCCTCGGTGATCGCCGCCTTCTGCCGGTGCCGCTCGATCAGCCCGCCGACCACCCCGAACGCCCCGCGTACCGACGCGAGCAGCGCCTCGTCGGCGTCCGTCAGCGGACCCGCCGCCGGGATGGCGCCGAAGTTCCTGGCCGCCATCGAGATGGACCGGTTGACCAGGTTGCCCCAGCCGGCCACCAGCTCGTCGTTGTTGCGGCGCAGGAACTCCGCCCAGGTGAAGTCGGTGTCCGTGCTCTCCGGCCCGGCCACCGCGATGAAGTACCGCAGCGCGTCCGCGTCGTACCGGGACAGGAAGTCCCGCACGTAGATCACGACCGACCGGGACGACGAGAACTTGCGCCCCTCCATGGTGAGGAACTCGCTGGACACCACCTCGGTGGGCAGCGCGAGCGAGCCGTACTCGCCCGGCTGGCCGCCCTTGTCGCCGCGCCCGTCGTAGGCGAGCAGCTCCGCCGGCCAGATCTGGGCGTGGAAGGTGATGTTGTCCTTGCCCATGAAGTAGTACGAGCGGTCGTCCGGCCCGTCCGCCGCCCACCACTGCCGCCAGGCTTCCGGGTCGCCGGAGCGCCGGGCCCACTCGATCGAGGCGGACAGGTACCCGATCACCGCGTCGAACCACACGTACAGCCGCTTGCTCGGGTTGTCCTCCCAGCCCGGCAGCGGCACCGGGATGCCCCAGTCGATGTCCCGGGTCATCGCCCGCGGCCGCACGTCGTCGAGCAGGTTGAGCGAGAACTTCAGCACGTTGGGGCGCCAGTCCGTCCGCGTCTTGAGCCACTGGGCGAGCGCGTCGGCCAGTGCCGGCAGGTCCAGGAAGAAGTGCTCGGACTCGACGAACTGCGGGGTCTCCCCGTTGATCCGGGAGCGCGGGTTGATCAGGTCGATCGGATCGAGCTGGTTGCCGCAGTTGTCGCACTGGTCGCCACGCGCGCCGTCGTACCCGCAGATCGGGCAGGTGCCCTCGATGTACCGGTCGGGTAGGGTACGACCGGTCGACGGGGAGATCGCCCCCTGGGTGACCTGCTTGATCATGTACCCGTTCCGGTACACCGTCCGGAACAGCTCCTGCGCCACGGCGTAGTGGTTGCGGGTGGTCGTCCGGGTGAACAGGTCGTAGGACAGCCCCAGCGCGTGCAGGTCCTCCACGATCAGCCGGTTGTACCGGTCGGCCAGCTCGCGCGGGGTGACGCCCTCCTTCTCCGCCTGCACCAGGATCGGCGTCCCGTGCTCGTCGGTACCCGAGACCATGAGTACGTCGTGCCCCGCCATCCGCATGTACCGGCTGAACACGTCGGAGGGGACGCCGAAACCGGAGACATGGCCGATATGGCGCGGACCGTTGGCATAGGGCCAGGCGACCGCGGCGAGAACGTGACTCATGAGAGACAAGGGTAGTCATCCGGTTCCGGCGGGCGACACACCACGTGTGCTACACCCGATTGCCCCGTTTAGGGGGTTGAATACCATTCATGGCGGAAAACGCGGAGAATCCCACTCCAATCGGACAGTGGCCGTCTCCCCGGATGCTCCTCAGTACAACCGGCGGCCGGTACGGGCAGCACCGCGGGGTGCGGCGGGGCCGCCCGCAGCCACCCCACCGGCGGGCGCGGCAGCCCCGGGTACCCCTGCTCGGGCTGCCCGCGCTGGTGCTGTTCGGGCTGCTCGCGGCCTTCTTCGCGTGGGTGACGGCGGAGCCGCTGTGGCTGTCGGTCGGGCACGCCACGCCGGGTACGGCCACCGTGATCCACTGCTCCGGGCACGGGCTGGACCAGCGCTGCCGGGCCACCTTCCAGGCCGCCGGCGCCGCGTTCACGGCCGACCGGGTGGACCTGATCGGCGCCCAGGCCCAGCCGCTGACCGACGGTGCGCAGGTCAGGGCGCGGATGGTCTCCCGGGGCGGGCGGCTGGCGTACGCCGGGGACAGCGCCGGGCTGGTGCTGCGCTGGGCACTGGGCGCCGGGCTGACCCTGATCTGCGGGGTGGCCATCGCGCTGCTCACCGGCGCGCACCGGCTCCCCGACCGGCGGTCCCGCTGGTACGCGGTGCTGGCCAGCGTGGGCGGCCCGATCCTGCTCATGCTGGGGATGCTGGCGGTTACACGGTAACGCACACGGCGTCGCTCGCTCCGCTCACTCCGGCGCGCTGACCACCAGGTTGTAGACGTCCCGGCGCCGCAGGCCGTACTCCCGGGCTACGGCGGCGATCGCGTCGCGTCTCGGCGTACCCGCCGATTCGTGCTCGGCGACCGCGGCCCGCAGCTGCGCGTCGGCCGGGCGCTCCGGTGCGGACACCGGCGCGCCGGCGACCACCAGGGTGATCTCCCCACGCGGCGGCTCCCGCTCCGCCCAGCCGGCCAGCTCCGCGAGCGCGCCGCGGCGTACCTCCTCATAGGTCTTGGTCAGTTCGCGGCAGACCGCGCCGGGCCGGTCCGGGCCGAACGCCGCGGCCAGGTCGGCCAGGGC
>DATEJJ010000283.1:0-3590 GCA_035278125.1 Rugosimonospora sp. | reverse complement strand
CGGGGCAGCGGATCGGCCCGGCCGGCAGGGTGGTGTGCGACCGCGCCGGCCGGCTGGGCCAGCGCGGGTAACGACGACATCTCCGCCGCCCGCGCGGCTCAGCTGAACTGGATCAGTTCGACGACGTTGCCGCTCGGGTCGGCCACCCCGATGTACCGGCCGACCGGGCACTTCTGCGGCGTGTCGTGCTGGATGTCGGCCCCGATCCCGCGCAGCCGGTCGAGCTCCGCGTCGACGTCGTCGACGGCGAGGTTGAGCATGACGCACGCGCCATCGGGATAGTCCGCTTTGGACGGACGCTCGCAGAGCTGGAGTACCAGGCGGGGTCCGTCGCTCTCCAGCTCCACGTAGTACGGCGCGGCGGCCTTGTTGCGGACCGCGAACCCGAGCTGCTCGGTGTAGAACGCGACGGCCTGGTCCATGTCGTGCACGTTGACGGTGATGACACACAACTTCGGCATGGTTCCGTCCCTTCAGGCGGGGGCGATGGCCGAACGGTATCACTTTCACTAGCGGCAAACCATGTGCCTAATTCGGCTCTACCGCCGCCATACCTGTTAATTATGGACACGATTGACGGCCGCCTCTCACGGCTACTACATTTTCATATACCGACTTGGCGCTAGCGTGAGGGGCTCCGGATGGCAGCCAGGCGTCGCATGCTCTTCTGCTCCTTCTGCGGGGACAACGAGTACCGCGTGGACGCCCTCATCACCGGCGCCGGTACCGCCATCTGCGCCGCCTGCGCCCGCGCCGGGCTGGCCGCGCTCGACTCGGTACGGGCCCGCCCCGCCACGGTCGACGGGACCACCCCCACCCGGCTCGTCGCCGACCTCGACCGGCACGTCGTCGGGCAGGAGTCGGCGAAGCGCGCGCTGAGCGTGGCCGTCTACAACCATTTCAAGCGCGTGGGCCAGGAGCCGGGACGGGTACGCCTGACCAAATCCAACATCCTCCTCATCGGCGCCTCCGGTACCGGTAAGACGCTGCTCGCCGAGACCCTGGCCCGCAGCCTGGCGGTACCGTTCGTGGTCGCCGACGTCACCTCCATCACCCAGGCCGGGTACGCGGGCGAGGACCTGGAGTCCATCTTCCGGCGGCTGCTCATCGCGGCCGACGGAGACGTCGAAGCCGCGCAGCGGGGCATCGTCTTCCTGGACGAGATGGACAAGCTGGCGCGCCGCGAGACGGGCACCCTGGACGTGTCGGGTGAGGGTGTCCAGCAGGGGCTGCTGAAGATACTCGAAGGAACAAGCGTCGCCCTCGACGGCCGCCCCGGTGACCCGACACCCGCCACCGGTCAACCGCGCCGCTTCGATACCAGGAACGTGTTGTTCATCGGGGGTGGCGCCTTCGTCGGCCTGGACGACATCGTCAGCAGCCGCGAGCGCCGCCGCGACTTCGGTTTCACCGGCGGCCAGGCCGGCCGCGCCGGGGCGCTGCGGCCCACCGCGGGCGCCCCCGCCGTGGAGCCGACCGACCTCACCGAGTTCGGCCTGCTGCCCGAGCTGGTCGGCCGGTTCCCCATCGCGGTGCGGCTGCACGCGCTCGGCCTCGCCGAACTGCGCCGCATCCTGGTCGAGCCGGAGAACTCGCTCATCGCCCAGTACGAGGAGCTGTTCCGGCTGGACGGCCACGCTCTCGTGTGGACGGTCGACGCGCTGGCCGCCGTCGCCGGGCGCGCCGACGCGCAGGGTACCGGCGCCCGCGGGCTGCGGTCGGTGCTGGAGGCCGTACTCGGCGACCTGATGTACCACGGGCCCGACCTGGAGCCCGGCCAGCACCTCAGCATCACCGCCGACTACGTCGAGGCCGTGCTCGCCGGCACGGCCAGCCCCACCGGAACCGCCGGCGCGCAGGTCCACCGCGAACCGGCATCCCCGCAGGCGCCCTCCTCCGCGGAGACGGAGGGTGTGACCGGCCATACCGGACGGCCGGCGGAGCGTCCCCGTGTCGCCCACGGCACTCTCGCACGCCGCCCGGTATGACCTCGTTCCCACCGAGGTGGGACCTCTAGTAAGGAGCAAAGCATGACCGCACCACAGTCCACCAGACCCGCCCGGCAACAGACCGAGTTCCCGCCCGTCCCGGGCATCGAGTACCAGCGGTCCGAGCTGAACATCCCGATCGTCGCCAACGGCGAGGTGAAGGAGATCGTCAAGATGACGGCCGTGCTGGAGCTGGACCGCGGCGCCCCGGTGACCAACGCGGGCGGGCACCGCCAGTTCGAGTTCGCCATCAAGACGTGGGAGGTGGCCGGTTACTCCGAGTTCCTGCAGGAGTGGGTCACCATCACCCTGTCGAGTACCCCGCAGCCGCGCAGCCTGGCCATCGCGCAGACGGCGGCCGCGGACTACCCCGCCATCATCGTCTACAACGCGATCTTCGACGTGTACGTGGGCCGGCGCCAGGTCGCCGCGCAGGTGACGGGCCTGGGCGTCGGCGTGGAGGCGTACGAGGTGCCGCCGAGCGTCAGCATCCAGTTCCAGAAGGCGTTCCCGCTCGGCGAGGGCATCGAAGCCTCCGCCGGCGCCTGCGACGAAGAGGCGAGCCTCACGGTCGAGGAGTTCCGGGCCCAGGCCGCCGAGTTCACCGCGATCCGCGGCTGAGCGTCGATCGAGGGGCCGTGGCGCCGCGTGCGCCACGGCCCGACTCCAGGACAGGGGGTACCACGAGATGGCGTCACTGACCTACCGCCCCGGCAGCAAGCAGGACCCCAGCTACGCGCACGAGGACGGTACGCACACCCTCCTCGTCACCGACATCATGCAGAAGGGCACCGCCCCGCAGGTGTACCGGGCGCTGACCGATCCCGTGCTGCTGCGCGACTGGACCGGTACGGACGCCACCGCCACGGACGAGGGCACCGCGTGGCGCATCCCCGCCCTGGGACTGGCCGCCACGTCCAGCGGTGAGGTGGAGGGCGAGACCGTCGCCGTGGAGCTGCGGCTGGACGGCTGGCAGACCAGCCCGAGCGTGGCCTCGATCCGGCTGTGGCCGGTACCGCACTCGACCCTGCTGGTGATCAACCACCGCCACCTCGCCGCGGCCGACCTCGACCGGGCCCGCGAGCTGTGGGCACCCCAGGTGCTGGACCGGCTGCGGCGCTGGGTCGCCGCCAACGCGCCGTCGATGCGCCGGGTCGGCATAGTGGCCCGCCCATGACCGCCGTCACCGACGCGCCGAGCACCCGGCCGGCCGCCTCGCCCGAGTACGTGTCGCTGCCCGGCGCGTACCTCATCGCCTTCCTCAGCCGGGCCTCGGGCATGGGCATGATCGCCATGATCGGCCCGTACCTGCTGGACCGGGGTGTCCCGGTCCGCTTCATCGGCGTCGTGATGGTCTTCTCCGCGCTCGGCTCGGCCGCCTCCGGCCTGGTCGCCGGCCGCGTGGTCGACCGGTTCGGGCCCTGGCGCGCCATGGTCGGCGGCCTGCTGACCGCGCTGGCCGGCGTGGCCGTGTTCGTCTCCGTGCCCTGGTGGCCGCTGCTCGCGCCGGCCTACCTCATCACCACCGGCGGCTCGGCCGCGTCCGGCAACGCGGTGCGCACGACCATCGGCCTGCACGCGCCGCCGCATCGGCGGGAGCGC
>DATEJJ010000282.1:0-3533 GCA_035278125.1 Rugosimonospora sp. | reverse complement strand
GAACGCCCAGACCAGCAACGCGAGCAGGGCCAGGCCGAGGAGGGCGCCGGGCAGGGCGCTGGCGATCAACCAGCCGGTACCGCGCACGCCGGTGCCGCCGGACAGCAGGCCCAGCGTCCGCTGCTCGGGAAGCCTCGGCATCGCAACGTAGACGGGCGCGGTCAGCTCCGGCTGGACCCGACCTCCACCCAGGGCGAAGCGGTAAAAGGTGAGTGGGGTGTCCTCGAGCGCGTTGTTCCGGGCGATGGACACCGGGCGGCGGAACAGGTCGAGCGCGCTGCCGGTGCCGACCGCGCCGGCCAGCGCGGCGGCCGCCAGCAGGAACAGCAGTGGTACGCGAGGTCGTGGCACGGCATACCCTCCTTATCGACATTCGATATCTCGATAATCGATAAGGAGGGCGCCGTTGTCAAGTCAGGCCGTGGGGACAGGCTCCGGCAACTGGTCACCGGCAAGAGCCTCAGGGGGTACCCGGGCGGTGCCGGCATCGGCCACGTAGTCCGCCGGGCGGGTGCGGTCGACGCCGTCGGGTGCACCCAGTGCCCGGCACAGCAGGGTGACGAGTACGGCCACGACGAGGTTGACGAGCACCGCGACGAACCCGACGTACATGGTGGTCTTCGGGTGCAGGTGCAGGACCGTCGGGTCGAACCACTTGGCGATCGGGAAGTTCGAGCCGCCGAAGTGCTGGTGCTTGGTGGCCACGTTCGGGATCTGGTACAGCATCCACATGCCCAGGCCCATGCCGGCCAGCCAGCCGGCGACCAGGCCCCAGCGGTGCAGCCACGAGGTGTAGAGCCCGATGGCCACGGCGGGCAGCGTCTGCAGGATGATGACGCCGCCGATCAGCTGCAGGTCGATGGAGAACTGCGGGCTGATGGCCAGGATCACGACCACCGCGCCGGCCTTCACGACCAGCGAGGCGACCTTGCTGGCCGCGGCCTCCTGCGCGGGCGTGGCATCCCGCTTCAGGTACTCCTTGTAGATGTTGCGGGTGAACAGGTTGGCCGCGGCGATCGCCATGATGGCCGCGGGTACCAGCGCGCCGATGGCGACCGCGGCGAACGCGACGCCGGCCAGCCAGTGCGGGAACATCTGGTCGAACAGCACGGGTACCACGGTGTTCGTGTCGGCGGTGCCGCTGCTGTTCACGATCGGCTTCACCTTGGCCGCGATGGCCATGTAGCCGAGCAGCGCGATGAGGCCGAGCAGCAGGCTGTACGCGGGCAGCGCGGCCATGTTGCGCTTGATGACGTCCCGGTTCCGGCTGGCCAGCACGCCGGTGATGCTGTGCGGGTACAGGAACAGGGCCAGCGCCGAGCCGAACGCGAGCGTGACGTACTGCCACTGGTTAGCGTCGTTGAGCAGGGTCCCGTTGGTGGCCTTGAACTTGGCGTCGGCGGCATCGAAGATCTTGTGCCAGCCGCCGAGCTTGTACGGGATGTAGATGATCGCGATGATGATAATCAGGTAGATCAGCGCGTCCTTCACGAACGCGATCAGCGCGGGCGCGCGCAGGCCCGACTGGTACGTGTACGCGGCCAGGATGGCGAACGCGATGATCAGTGCCCAGGTCGGGTTCACGTGCATCGCCTTGAGCACCGACTCGATGCCCACCAGTTGCAGCGCGATGTACGGCATGGTGGCCACGATTCCGGTGATGGCCACCAGGAGGGCCACTGTGGACGATCCACTCCGGGCGCGGACGAAGTCGGCCGGCGTCACGAAGCCGTGCCGGTGCGAGACCGACCAGAGCCGGATCAGCACGGCGAAGACCAGCGGGTAGGTGATGACGGTGTACGGCACGGCGAAGAACCCGGCCGCGCCGGCCCCGAACAGCAGCGCCGGTACGGCCACGAAGGTGTACGCGGTGTAGAGGTCGCCGCCGACCAGGAACCAGGTGATCCAGGCGCCGAAGCTGCGCCCACCCAGCCCCCACTCGTCGAGGTGGGCCATGTTGTCCGGCCGGCGCCAGCGCGCGGCGACGAAGCCCATGGCGCTGACCGCGACGAAGATGAGCGTAGCGATGGCGATTTCGGTGACGTGCTGACCCACGGCTCAGCCCTCCTCGGCCCGGTGTGCGGGAGTGTGGTCGCGCGGCGCGGCGGGGCCACCCCGGGTCAGCCGGTACACGAGCGTGGTGGTGGCGACGCCGAGCAGGATGAAGGCGAGCTGGAGCCAGTAGAAGCGCGGGAAGCCGAACAGGCGCGGGTCCTTGCCGTTGTAGAGGAACACGAGCAGGGGTACCAGAACCGGTACGGCGAGCAGCCAGTGCCAGCGGCTGCCGCGGGGTACAGTGTCAGGCTGGGAACTGGTATCTGGTGCTGCCATGGCCGGTCCTCCAATATCGATCTTCATCAAGCGTTTCAACAATGATCGGACGGGTAACAGCGACCCGCCGGAAACGTGTCGTTGAGCGGTCGCCTGTGCGCGCCGGATGGAGAACACACAGAACCCATGGACACCGGGCTGGCGGAGCGCCCAGGTGCGGGGCGGGTGTACCGGTACCAGCCCGCTCTCGATGGCGTGCGCGCGCTGGCCGTGACCGCGGTCGTGCTGTTCCACGCCGGCGTGACCCAGCTCCCGGGCGGGTTCCTCGGCGTGGACGCGTTCTTCGTGCTCTCCGGCTTCCTCATCACGTCTCTCCTGCTCGCCGAGCAGCTCCGGGACGGGCGGATCCGGCTCGCCGGATTCTGGGCGCGCCGAGCCCGGCGACTGCTGCCGGCACTGCTGCTGGTGCTGATCTGCGTCGTGATCGCGGGCCGGTACCTGCTGCCGCCGGACGAGGTCGGGCTGCTGCGCGGCGACGCGCTGGCCGCCCTCGGGTACGTCGCGAACTGGCGCATGATCTACCGGGGCAGCGACTACTTCACCCAGACCGCCGCACCGTCGCCGCTGCAACATACCTGGTCACTGGGGATCGAGGAGCAGTTCTACGTGGTCTGGCCCCTGATCGTGGTAGGCGTGCTGGCGCTGGCCCGGCAGCGCCGGCTGCCGCTGCTCGCGGTCGCGCTCGGCGGTGCGGCCGCGTCCGCGGTCACCGCGGTGCTCTGGTACCGGCCGGACGACGTGAACCGCGCCTACTTCGGTACCGACAGCCGCGCGCAGGCGCTGCTGATCGGCTGCGCGCTCGCGATCCTCTGCGCCCGGCCGGGTACGAGCACGCAGCCCCGGCACCGGGTGCTCGGCGCGCTGGCTCTCGCCGGGGCGGGCGGGACCGCGTGGTTCTGGACGCACGCCAGCGGTACCGCGGGGTGGCTGTACCACGGCGGGCTGACCGCGGTGGCGCTGGCGGTGGCGGCGGTACTGGCGCACGCGGTACGCAGCCCCCGCGGCCCGACCGCGCGGGTACTCGCGCTGCCGCCGCTGGTATGGCTGGGCCGCATCTCGTACGGGGTGTACCTGTGGCACTGGCCGCTGTTCCAGTTCGTCGACCGGGAGCGGACCGGGCTGGCCGGGGTACCGCTGCTGGGGCTGCGGGTCGCGCTGACGCTGGGCGTCGCCACCGCCTCGTACCACCTGGTGGAGCGCCC
>DATEJJ010000281.1:0-5677 GCA_035278125.1 Rugosimonospora sp. | reverse complement strand
TCCCGATTCCGAATTTCGCAAGGTTTTGGGGCGGCGGTGGGCGAACTTCATAAGCCACACTAGCGGCGCAGGAACTCCAAGAAGATCGGCCCTGTGTCGCCCAGGCGCTTGGTTTCATAGCGTGTGGTGACGTGGTCTGCCGGCGGTGTCCTCCAGGCCGCTGCGTCTTGCGCCGTCCACAGGAAGTCCCCGTCAGCCAAGACCTGCTCCAGCGACCAGGCGGCGTACGCCTTCCAGTCGGTCGCCGCCCGCAGACGTGCGCCCGGCCGCATGGCCCGCGCCAGCTCGCGCACAAAGGCCGGCTGCAGCAGGCGCCGCTTGTGATGGCGGGTTTTCGGCCAAGGATCGGGAAAGAGGATAAACACCCGATCGAGTGCGGCGTCGGGCAATGCCCCGACCAGCTCGCGAGCGTCGCGGCGCGACAGGCGCACGTTGCTGAGTCCTTGATCGTGAACATGGCGCACGGCGCTGGCGACGCCGTTCAAGAACGGTTCGGCGCCGATCATCAGGACGTCGGGCCTCGCGGCGGCCTGAGCGGCCAGGTGCTCGCCGCCGCCAAAACCGATCTCGAGCCAAACCTCTGCGGCGCCGGCTTTCAGCGCGCGCGGGTCGAAGGCGCCCTCCGGCAGGCTGAGGCCTGGCAGGATATCGTCCATGAGCGCAGCGCGGCGCACACTCAGGGGGCGCGACTTAGTCCGTCCGTAGGTGCGCAGGGCCGGTGGCCCCTCCATGCCCCTAGGCCGCGGCCTCAGGCTCGACATCCTCGTCCTCGACCAGCGATCGGACCAGCTCCACTAGCCGGCGCCGCACGCGGCGCTGCTTGAGGCGCGGGAACATGTTGGCCAGGTCGACGCCCTCCTGGGTCATGAGGAAATTGTGGGAAAACGGCGTTTCGGTCTCCTCGAAGCCGTCCGGCGGCTCGGCGGTTGGATCGCCTAGCCCTTCAAAGAACCACGCGATGGAGACCCTGAGCGCCCTGGCGATTTCGTAGAGTTTGGAGGCGCTGATGCGGTTGGCGCCACGCTCGTATTTCTGCACCTGCTGGAAGGTCAGGCCGAGCGCCTCGGCAAGCTTCTCTTGGCTTATCTTCAATTCCTTGCGTCTTAAGCGCACCTGCAACCCGACATGAACGTCGATGGGGTTGGGGGACCGTTCGGCCTCCGGTTTGACAGACATTTTTTACGCTACTCGCTAACGCCGCCCACCCTTGCGGCTCCAAGGTTTGTACGCTTATCGACAGTGACCGGGCGCTGTCATCCTTTTTTGACGCTAGCGCGCCCTGCGCCAGCGGACGAACACGAAAGCGGCAAATGTGACGAGCAACATGGCGGCGAAGCTTGATTCACCCACGCGGTCGAATGGCGTCGGCGGCAAGGCGGGCGGCAGGCGCGCGTCTATAATCCCCATCCGGCCTTCGCCGAGGCTCTGGCCTGGCGCGATCCGTCCATAGGCGTCGATGATCGCAGATACCCCGGTCGGCGTCGCCCGGACGACCGGAACGCCGGCCTCGATGGCGCGATAGGCGGCGAGGTTGAGGTGCTGTAGCGGCCCGGACGTCGGGCCGAACCAGGCATCGTCCGAGACATTGACGATCCACTGGGGCGCCAGGCCCGAGCGTCGCATGCCCTGGCGGGTGAAGTCGGGATAGAGGCTTTCATAACAGATCAGAGGCTGGACCGGCGGCGCGCCATCGAGCGTGATCGCCTGCGGCGGCGGCCCGGCGCTGAACCCTTCGCCGACATGGACCAGCTCGTGGATGCCGAGGGGTTGGAGATACCGGTCCAGCGGCAGGTATTCGCCGAAGGGCACCAGCCGATGCTTGTCGTAAGTCGCCAGCCGCGTCAGGCCGCCGGCGTCCCGCCTGACCGCGACCAGGCTGTTGAAATAGGCCTTGCCGTCGGGGGCGAAGGCGCCGTGCGGCGCCGGCGCTTCGCGGTAGCCGCCGGTCAAGAGGATCTGCCCCGGCGTGAGCGCCGCCTCGATGGCGTCGCTGGTCCAGGTCCCAGCCGCCAGATAGCCGTCGATGGGTCCCGGGATCGAGCGTTCTGGCCAGATGATGATGTTCGGCGCCGGCGAGGCGGGCCGGGCGGTCAGCGACAGGCGCCGGCGAACCCCGGCTCGGCGGTGGCGAACAGGAACCGCTCCCGGCGGGCGCCCAGCCGCCGGCCGTCCCCGCCCTTGCGCTTGCGCTCCGTCATCGCCTGCCCGTCCCCTCTGTCCACTCGCTACAGTGGCGGCAGCGCCGGTACCGACAGCCGCACCCGCTGCAGCGCCCGCACCACGCCCAGCACCTGGGCGAGGCTCGCCTCGTACTGCTGCGCCTCGTACTGGTGCACCGCGATGACCAGTGCCGGTACCGCGTCGGCGAGCTGGGGCAGCACCGGTACCGCCTGCTCCAGCCAGCGGTAGCAGTACTGCAGCAGCGCACCGGTCTGCCGGCGCAGCGCCTCCACCGGCGGCGCGGTCGGTGCCGGCACGCTCGCGGGAAGCATGCCGGCACCGGGTACCGCCTCGGCCACCGTGAAGCGCGTCATCAGCCCGTGATGCCGGGGATGCCGGTGGCCGGCGCGTGCTGCGCGATCTGCGCCTGGATCGCCTGCACGATCTGCGCGGCGCGGGCGAGCTGGGTCAGCTGCGTCGCGTGCGCGAGCTGCGCCTGGGCCAGCTGCGCCTGGCAGATCTGCGCCTGGGCCTGCGCCTGGGCGAGCTGCGCCATTGCGGCCTGCAGTTGCGGGTGCACCAGCGCCATGGTGCCGGCGGTGATGGCCGGGAGGGGCAGCAGCCCGCTCAGGATCTGGCCGACCCCGCCCATCCCGGTGCCGGCCGGGCCGGTCGCGGTCAGCGGATCGCCGAAGAGTCCGGTGGACATTGCCGGCGCGTACGTCATCGTGGTCATGCCTCTCCCCCTTGATAAGGAACACCACTGAGACGCAACGTAGTTGTCTTACTACTGATAGTGCAGGTAATTCGACCAACGCGGATCGAGCGTGTTGTCCTCAACCGGTGCCCGGCCGCACCGATGAGGTAACGGTGACAGTGTGGCGTGCGGGTACCGGCGCCTTCTACACCGGCTGCGTCGCCGGCGTGGTGGGCGCGGTCGCCATTGCCGGTACCGCCGGGCCGCGGCACGTCATCGTGCTGGTCGGCCCGATCCTCCAGGTCGGCTCGATGGTCGCGCTCGGCTTCGGGGTACGGGCGGCCTGCCACCGCGCGCTGGACCGCCGTACCCGGATCGCCTGGGGCCTGGTCTCCGCCGCGTTCGCGGTACTGGCGGTGGCCGGCGCGCTGTTCGCCGCGTACCCCGACCTGACCGTCTTCCCCGCCCCCGGTGACCTGGTCCGGATCGCGTTCGCCCCGCTCCTGCTCGCCGGCCTGGTCGCCTTCCCGGTACACCGGACCGGCGCCCGGGACCGGCACGTCATCATGCTCGACGTCGGTACCGTCGCCGCCGCCGCGTTCATGCTGCTCTGGTACGCCACCATCGGTCCCGCCGTCTCCGGGCACCGGCTGTCCACTGTGGCCGGTGCGGTCGCGCTGGCGTACCCGGCCGGGGACCTGGCCCTGCTCGCCGGAGCGGCCCTGGTGCTGCTGCGCGGACCGGCCGCCTCGCTGCGCCGGTCGCTGTCCCTGCTGGCCGCCGCGATGGTGGTGGAGACGGTCGGCGACACCTTCCTCGGTGGACAGTTCGAGCACGCCGCCGCCGGTACCCGCGCCGGCTGGCAGCTGGTGTGCTGGACGGTCGGGCACACGCTGTTCGCCTGCGCCGCCTTCGAGCAGTGCCGGGTGGCCTCCGCGCACCGCCCGGCCCGCGCCGCCCGGGGCAACCGCGCGGTCAGCGTGCTGCCGTACGGCGCCATCGGCATCGGGTACGCGCTGCTGCTGGTCGAGGCGGTGGCGCAGCGCAACCCGTACCCCTGGCTGGGTCTGGTCCTCGGCGCCGGCGCCATCACGGCGTGCGTGCTGGCCCGCCAGGTGCTGTCCATGCTGGAGAACCGCACGATGGCGGTGACCGACGGGCTGACCGGCGTGGCCAACCGGCTGCACCTGCGCGCCACCCTCGGCAGCGCGCTGGCCCGGGGTCGGCGCACCGGCCACTCGGTGGGCATGCTGCTGGTCGACATGGACGGCTTCAAGCAGGTCAACGACGGGCTCGGGCACGAGGCCGGCGACCAGCTGCTGATCGCCGTGGCCGAGCTGCTGTGCCAGCAGGTGTCCACTGAGGACATGGTGGGCCGGCTGGGCGGCGACGAGTTCGCGGTGCTGCTGCGCGACGTGGGCAGCGGGTACCGCGCGGAGGCGGTGGCGGAGCGCATCGTCAC
This sequence comes from Rugosimonospora sp., assembly GCA_035278125.1. GTDB lineage: Bacteria > Actinomycetota > Actinomycetes > Mycobacteriales > Micromonosporaceae > DATEJJ01. The sequence goes on along the minus strand of DATEJJ010000281.1, from coordinate 1,358 downwards.
CGCGCTGGCCCGGCCGCTGAGCATCGCCGGTACCCAGCTGCGCGCCCGCGCCAGCGTGGGGGTCGCCGTCAGCGGGCCGGGCGAGCTGTCCCCGGCCGAGCTGGTCCACCGCGCCGACCTCGCCATGTACGCCGCCAAGCGGGACGGCGCCGGGCACTGGCAGCGGTACACCGGCGCGCTGCGGGACCGGGAGCGGGACGCCGAGGCGCTCGCCGGGGACCTGCGCCAGGCGGTACCCGCCGGCCAGCTGCGCGTGCACTACCAGCCCATCGTCGGCCTGCCGCACGGGCAGCTGGCCGGGGTGGAGGCGCTGGTGCGCTGGCAGCACCCGGAGCGCGGGCTGCTGCCGCCGCTGGAGTTCATCCCGCTGGCCGAGCGCGCCGGGCTGATCGGGGCGGTGGGCGACTGGGTGCTGGCCGAGGCGTGCCGCCAGGTGCTGGTGTGGCAGGAGCGGCGCAAGGCACTGTTTCCGCTGCACCTGCACGTCAACGTGTCCGCCACACAGTTGGTGCCCGGGTACCCTGAGCAGGTGCTGGCGATACTACGGCGGATCGGATTCCCGCCCGGTCAGCTCGTGCTGGAGCTGACCGAGAGCGTCGCCGTCAACGCGCCCGCCGTCGCCCACCTGGACGCCCTGCACCGCGCCGGGGTACGCATCGCGCTGGACGACTTCGGCACCGGGTACTCGGCCCTGTCCCACCTCATCCAGCTGCCGGTGGACATCCTGAAGATCGACCGTTCGTTCGTGGCCCAGCTGGACGGCGGGCCGGAGGGCAGCGCGGTGGCCGAGGCGATCCTCCGGCTGGCACAGGCGCTGCGGCTGCGCAGCGTGGCCGAGGGCGTGGAGAACCTGGCCCAGGCCACCGAGCTGGCGATGCTCGGCTCGGCCACGGCGCAGGGCTACTACTTCGCCGAGCCGTTGACCGCGCCGGCGCTGGACGAGCTGATCGGCGACTCGGTCGACGGCTGGCCGGTACTGCCCCCGGCCGGGCCCGACGCTCCCGTACCCGCGCAGCCCGCTGACGACCGTTCCATGAGTTCCCGGTGAGGAGTGCCATGGCCGAGGATGCGCCACCTGTCCTGCCGCCTCCCGGGGGCGGGCTCCGGGCCCTCGTCGAGCTGGCGCAGGCGGGGCTCGGTATGGCCGGCGGCGCGCAGGACGTGCTGCGGATCGCCATCGGGCAGATCGGCGCGGTCCTGCACGACCGGGGTACCGCGTGGCTGACCGGGCCGGGCGGGGACGGGGAGGTCGGGGACCACGGCACCGAGTTCGCCGTTGCCGCGCGGGCGGTGTACGAGCAGGCCGGCCCGGGCGTCCTGGGCGCGGCCTCCGCCGGCGGCGCCTGGCTGCGTACCCA
>DATEJJ010000280.1:0-9432 GCA_035278125.1 Rugosimonospora sp. | reverse complement strand
CATCACCTTGGTGAGCAGCGAGCGCGCCGCGTCGTGGAACGGCGTGCCGCGCAGGCCCTCCAGGGCGACCGCGACGGCGACGGCCTCGCTCGCGGTGATGTTGACCGGCGGCAGGCTGTGCCGCTTGTCGAGCGCGTAACCGCCGGTGCGACCGGCCTCCGCGTAGATGGGCACGCCGGCCTCCTGCAGCGCGCCGATGTCGCGCTCCACAGTGCGCGCGCACACCTCGAAGCGGCGCGCCAGCCAGCGCGCGCTGCGCGGGCGCGGCGCCACCGCCCGCAGCTCCTCCACCATCGCGTAGAGCCGGTCGGTTCGGTTCACGCCAGGACCCTAGGTCGGGGGTACGACGTTTCTCCGCCAGATGGCTACATGATAAAAATTCGCGTTCGTCCCTGGCGCGGGTCGCTGCTTTCCGCTGAGGTGTTTCTCGCTGTCCAGCGGGTGCAGCGGCACGTTCGAGGTGGAGGGCATCGACTACGACACGAGCGACGGCACGCTGCGGGTCATCGTCATGTCGCCGAGCATCTGCGTCATCCTCGACAGCAAGATCTGGCGGTTCACCCTCGGCTAGCCGTGCGGGCTGGGCGCTGTGCGTTGCGCCCAGCCCAGTCCACACAGGACGGTCGGCCCCGCGGACGCTCCAACGAGTCCATATAGGACATACCGCCGACCCATCCGTCCGGCGGCCCGCGCCGAAGACCTGGTGAGATCGCCGGCGGCAGGGTGTCGCACCCGGCGGCTATGGTGTCGAGCAGGTGTCGGGGGGCTGACGGAGGGGCGAACCATGGCGTTTGACATCGCCGAATACACGAACACCGCGCGGCGGGTACAGGACGATGACGTCGACTATGCGGCGTTCCGGGAGCGGCCACTGTCCCGCGACGCGCTGCGGAGCCTGCGGTACATGTCCGACGTGGAGAGTCATACCATCTGCTACCTCCGCGATCTGCTGGTCACCCCGTCGCACAAGGATCCCGAGATCACCGCGTTCCTCACCATGTGGGCGTACGAGGAGTTCTGGCACGGCGAGGCGCTGGACCGGGTGCTGCGGGCGCACGACATGCCCGCGACGTACGGGCACATCCGGCGGGTACGGCTGACCCAGGGGCTGGCGGACACGGTCACGCCGATCCACCAGGCGATCGCGGGATACCTGATCGGTGAGGACTACATCGCGCTGCACATGGCCTGGGGCGCCATCAACGAGTGGTCGGCGCACTCGGCGTACGCGCGGCTGATGGAGCGCGAGGACCATCCGGAGCTGGCCAAGTTGCTGCGCCGGGTACAGGCGCAGGAGACCCGGCACCTCGCCTTCTACAACTCGCAGGCACGCAGCCGGCTGGAGCGCTCGAACCGGGCCCGGCGGATCACCCGGTTCGCGCTGCGCCGGTTCTGGACGCCGGTGGGCTCGGGCATCCAGCCGAGGGCGGAGACGCGCTTCATCCTCGACTACCTGATGGGCGGGGTCGAGGGCGGCAGGCACATCACCCGGCTGGACCAGAAGGTGGACACGCTGCCGGGTCAGGAAGGGCTGCGGCTCATCGCGCGCGCGGTGGGCAGGTTCGGCGTGGGACCGCTCGCCCGGCCGGGCCGCGAGGGTATGGGCTACGCGAGGCCGAGGTAACGCTGGCGCTCGAACGGGGTGACCACCCGGCGGTACTCCTCCCACTCCGTGCGCTTGTTGCGCAGGAAGAACTCGAAGACGTGCTCGCCGAGCACCTCGGCGACCAGCTCCGAGCCGGCCATCACGTCGATGGCCACCGCGAGGTTCTCCGGCAGCGACTCGTACCCCATCGCCTTGCGCTCCGCGTTGGACAGCGCCCACACGTCGTCCTCGGCACCGGGAGGCAGCTCGTACCCGGCCTCGATGCCGCGCAACCCGGCGCCGAGCAGCACCGCGAACGCCAGGTACGGGTTGCACGCCGAGTCGATCGAGCGCACCTCCACCCGCGCCGAGTTGGGCTTGCCGTACGCCGGCACCCGTACCAGCGCCGAGCGGTTCAGGTGCCCCCAGCACACGTACGCCGGGGACTCGGTGATCCGGTCGGGCAGGGCCAGCGGGAACAGCCGCTTGTACGAGTTGACCCACTGGTTGGTGACGGCGGTGAACTCGCGCGCGTGGGTGAGGATGCCGGCGATGAACGCCCGGGCCACCTTGGAAAGCTTCATCGGGTCGCTCGGGTCGTGGAACGCGTTGCGCTCCCCCTCGAACAGGGACAGGTGCGTGTGCATCCCGCTGCCGGGCTGGTCGGTGAACGGCTTGGGCATGAAGCTGGCCTGTACCCCCTGGGACAGCGCCACCTCCTTGACCATGTGCCGGAAGGTCATGATGTTGTCGGCCGTGGTCAGCGCGTCCGCGTAGCGCAGGTCGATCTCCTGCTGGCCGGGGGCGACCTCGTGGTGGCTGAACTCGACGGAGATGCCGATCCGCTCCAGCGCGAGTACCGCCTGGCGGCGGAAGTCGCGGGCGACCGCGTGCGTGGTGTGGTCGAAGTACCCGCCGGCGTCCACCGGTACCGGCAGCGAGCCGTCCTCGGGCAGCGTCTCCAGCAGGAAGAACTCGATCTCGGGATGGGTGTAGAAGGTGAAGCCCTTCTCGGCGGCCCGGGACAGGGCGCGGCGCAGCACGTGCCGGGGGTCGGCCCAGGACGGCGTCCGGTCCGGCAGCAGGATGTCGCAGAACATCCGGGCGCTCTCGCCGCTGCCGCCGCCCTCCAGCGGGAACACCTGGAAGGTCGTCGGGTCCGGCATGGCCACCATGTCCGACTCGTAGATGCGGGCGAAGCCTTCGATCGCCGAGCCGTCGAAGCCGATACCCTCCTCGAAGGCCGCTTCGAGTTCGGCGGGCGCCACGGAGACGCTCTTGAGGGTGCCCAGCACATCCGTGAACCACAGCCGCACGAACCGGATGTCACGCTCTTCCAGGGTACGGAGTACGAACTCCTGCTGACGGTCCACGTGCTTTACCCCTCGCCACAACCTTGGGCCAACGGCACAGTCTCCCCCGACCCGATTACCGGAACGTTACGCCACATACCTGGGTGAGCTTGCCGACTGGTGCACCTTTACCGCGCCCGGCCTGAGGGAAGATGAAGGCATGCGGACCTTGCGCCTCGCCCTCGCCCAGGTCAACTCCACGGTGGGTGACATACCCGGAAACGCGCGGATCATCCGGGAGTGGACCGGCCGGGCCGCCGGAGCAGGCGCTCACCTGGTCGCGTTCCCGGAGATGATGCTCACCGGGTACCCGGTGGAGGATCTGGTTTTCCGGGAGTCCTTCGTCGCCAGCTCGCGCGCGGCGGTGACCGGGCTGGCCCGCGACCTGGCCGCGGACGGCCTGGGCGGGATCGCGGTGGTGGTCGGCTACGTGGACGCCGACGGCCCGGCGCGGTTGCACGCGGACTCCTCGCCGGCGCGCGGGCCGCGCGACGCGCTCGCGCTGCTGCACGGCGGCCGGGTGGTGGCCCGGTACGCCAAGCACCACCTGCCCAACTACGGCGTCTTCGACGAGGACCGGTACTTCATCCCGGGGCGCACGCTGCGCGTGGTGCGGCTCGGCGGGGTGGATGTGGCCCTCACCGTGTGTGAGGACATCTGGCAGGCCGGCGGCCCGTTCGCGGCGGCACGGGAGGCCGGGGTCGGGCTGGTCGTCAACATCAATGCCTCCCCGTACGAGCTGGACAAGGACGACCTGCGGCTGCCGCTGGTGGCCCGGCGGGCGCGCGAGGCGGGCGCGGCGGTCGCCTACGTGAACACGGTCGGTGGCCAGGACGAACTGGTGTTCGACGGCGACTCGATGATCGTGGACGCGGCCGGGCAGCTCCTGTGCCGCGCCCCGCAGTTCGCCGAGCACCTGCTCGTGCACGACCTCGACCTGCCCGACGGCCGGCCGGAACCGGACTTCGTCGAGTTCGACGACGAGATCGACTCGGACATCCCGCTGCCGGTCGCCAGCGAGATGCGGATCGAACGCCTGTTCCTGTCCAACGCGCTGCCCGGGGTGCCCGAGGCGCGGGTGGACGGCGGCGTCGCGCAGCGGGTGACCGACGAGGCCGAGGTGTGGCAGGCGCTGGTGCTCGGGCTGCGCGACTACGTGCGCAAGAACGGCTTCCCGTCCGTGGTGCTGGGCCTGTCCGGCGGCATCGACTCCAGCGTGGTGGCGGCGGTCGCCTGCGACGCGCTCGGCCCGGACCGTGTGGTGGGCGTCTCCATGCCCAGCCACTACTCCTCCGACCACTCCCGGGACGACGCGGTCGACCTGGCCAAGCGCACCGGGCTGGACTACCGGACGGTGGCGATCCAGCCGATGGTCGACGCGTTCCTGGCCAACATGAACCTGTCCGGGCTGGCGGTGGAGAACCTGCAGGCGCGGGTACGCGGGGTGATCCTGATGGCGCTGTCCAACCAGGAGGGGCACCTGGTGCTGACCACCGGCAACAAGAGCGAGCTGGCGGTCGGATACTCCACGCTCTACGGCGACTCGGTTGGCGGGTTCAACCCGATCAAGGACGTACCCAAGACCATGGTGTGGCGGCTGGCCAAGTGGCGGGACGCGGAGGCGGAGCGGCGCGGCGCGCAGCCGCCGATCCCGGAGAACTCCATCCTCAAGCCGCCCAGCGCGGAGCTGCGCCCCGGCCAACTCGACACCGACTCGCTGCCCGACTACGAGGTGCTCGACGCCATCCTGTCCGGGTACATCGACGGGGATCTGGGCCGGGACGGGCTGGTGGCAGCCGGGCACGACGCGGCGGTGGTGGACAAGGTGCTGCGCATGGTGGACCTGGCCGAGTACAAGCGGCGGCAGTCGGCACCGGGTACCAAAATCTCGTTCAAGGCATTCGGCCGCGACCGGCGGTTGCCCATCACCAACCGGTTCCGGGAGGCCGCGCACCAGGAGGCCGCGCAGCGGGCTTTGTGACATCCGCGACTCCCCTCTGACACACGGTCGGTCCCGGGTGGGACCATCGCGGGAGAAACCCGGGGACCGCACCGCGCGGCCTCGAGGACCCGAGGAGACCCGATGTCCCAGATGTCAGAGGTACCCACCCTGTACGGCGCCGGACCCACGCGCCGGGTACGCACCCGCGACCTGCTGCTCGCCAAGGAGCGCGGGGAGAAGTGGGCCATGCTCACCAGCTACGACCAGTACACCGCCGGGATCTTCGACGCGGCCGGCATTCCCGTGCTGCTGGTCGGCGACTCGGCCGCGAACAACGTCTTCGGCTACGAGACGACCGTGCCGGTCACCGTGGACGAGCTGCTGCCCCTGGTGCGCGCGGTGGTGCGCGGCACGAAGCGCGCTCTGGTCGTCGGCGACCTGCCGTTCGGCTCGTACGAGGAGGGCCCGACCCAGGCGCTGCGGACCGCCGTCCGGTTCATGAAGGAGGGCGGCTGCCACGCGGTGAAGCTGGAGGGCGGCCGGCGCACCGCCGCGCAGATCGCCGCGCTCACCGCCGCCGGCATCCCGGTGATGGCGCATGTCGGCTTCACACCGCAGAGCGAACACGCGATCGGCGGCTACCGGGTGCAGGGCCGGGGCGACGAGGCCGACGAGGTCATCGCCGACGCCCAGGCCGTCGCCGAGGCCGGGGCGTTCGCGGTGGTACTGGAGATGGTGCCGGGCGACGTGGCGAAGCGGATCAGCCACGATCTGGTGGTACCCACCATCGGGATCGGGGCCGGCCCGCACACCGACGCCCAGGTGCTGGTCTGGCAGGACATGGCCGGCCTGCGCACCGGGCACATGCCACGCTTCGTCAAGCGGTACGCCGACCTGGCCGGCATCCTGGGCGAGGCGACCCGCCGGTACGCCGAGGAGGTCCGGGACGGCGCCTTCCCCAGCGCGGAGCACACCTTCTAGCCGCTTCTAGCCCAGCTGTCCGGTGAGCACGTCGCGGGCCTCCACAAGGGACGGTCCGTACCAGGTGAGGTGGCGCCCGGACACGAGGGCGTACGGTACGCCGGGGAACGCCTCCGGCCCGTCCGCGTCGGTGAAGAGGTACGGCTCGTCCGGCAGCACCAGCAGGTCCGGCCGGTACCCGCGCAGCTCGTCCAGGGGCGGGCGCGGGTACCGCTCCGGCGCGGTGGCGTAGACGTTGTCGATACCCAGCCGGGCGAGCACGTCACCGGCGAACGTGTCGCTGCCGAGTACCACCCACGGGCGCCGCCACACCGGTACCAGCGCGGTGCGGCGCTCGCGCGGCGGCGGCTGCGCCCACACCCGGTCCGCCCGGTCCAGCCACTCCGGCGCGGCGACACCCAGCACCCGGAACAGCTCGTGCAGCTCGGCGAGCGCCTGCGGGAGGGTACGCGGGTACGTCACGTGTACCGCCACGCCCGCCGCCCGCAGCGCGGCCACGTCCGGCTCCCGGTTCTCCTCCCTGTTCGCGATCACCAGGTCCGGGCGCAGCGCCAGCACCTTCTCCACCGACGGGTACTTGGAGCCGCCGATGCGGGGCACGTCCAGATCCGCCGGATGGGTGCAGTAGTCGGTGGCGCCCACCAGCAGGCCGGGTACGGTCACCGCGACCGCCTCGGTCAGCGAGGGTACGAGCGAGACGACCCGTTGCGGTGTCACAGATCGGTGACCCGTACGCCCGCGTGCACCTTGTACCGGCGGTTGATGGCGATCAGGTTGGCGGTGAGCGCCTCCACCTGCCCCGCGTTGCGCAGCCGGCCCGCGTACACGCCACGCATGCCGCCGATCCGCCCGGCCAGCGCCTGCACCACGCCGACCGCCTCCCGGTCCTCGCCGAGCACCAGCACGTCCAGGTCCACTTCGGCCACGTCCGGATCCACCAGCAGCACGGCGCTCACGTGGTGGAACGCGGCGCACACCCGGGACTCGGGCAGCAGCGCGGCGGCCTGCTGGGCGGCGCTGCCCTCGGGTACCGGCAGCGGGTACGCGCCCTGCTTGTCGAAGCCGAGCGGGTTCACGCAGTCGACCACGATCTTCCCGGCGAGTACCCCGCGCAGCGAGGCGACGAGGTCGGCGTGCCCCTCGTACGGCACGGCGACGATGACCACGTCGGCGCCGCAGGCGTAGCTGTTGTCGCCGCCGGTGAGCACGCCGGGCACGGCACCGGGCAGCTCGGCCAGTTCGGCGGCGGCGGTGGCACCCCGCTCGGCGCTGCGCGAGCCGATGCGTACCTCGTGGCCGGCGCGGGCGAACCGGTAGGCAAGTCCTCTGCCCTGGTCTCCGGTGCCGCCGAGGATGCCGATACGGAGTGCGGACACGTCGGGGAGCGCGGTGGGATCCAGAGCCATGCCCCCATCGTGACAGGTCCGCAAACTCCTCAGGACTTCAGGTCGGGGAAGTCGTCTTCCCAGAACTCGGCCGGGGCGCGGGTACCGGCGCGGGCCGTCTCCGCGCCGCGCAGCTCCACCCGGCGGATCTTCCCCGAGATGGTCTTCGGTAACTCCGCGAACTCGATCCGGCGCACGCGCTTGTACGGGGCCAGGCGCTCGCGGGCGAAGCGGAGGATCGCCAGCGCCGTACCCGCGTCGGCCGACCAGCCGTTGGCGAGCACCACGTACGCCTTCGGTACCGCGAGGCGCAGCGGGTCGGGTGACGGTACCACCGCCGCCTCCACCACCGCCTCGTGCTCCAGCAGCACCGACTCCAGCTCGAACGGGGAGATGCGGTAGTCCGACGCCTTGAACACGTCATCGGTACGACCGACGTAGGTGATGTACCCGTCCTCGTCCCGGCCGGCCACGTCGCCGGTGTGGTACAGCCCGTCGCGCATCGCGTGTGCGGAGCGCTCCTCGTCGTCGCGGTAACCCGTCATCAGGCCGAGCGGGCGGTGCGCGAGGTCCAGGCACACCTCGCCTTCGTCGCCGGGTACGCCGGTGAGCGGGTCGGCGAGGACCACACGGTACCCGGGCAGCGGGCGGCCCATCGAGCCGAGTCGCAGCTCCTGTCCGGGCGGGTTGCCGACCGACGCGGTGGTCTCGGTCTGGCCGTACCCGTCCCTTACGGTGATGCCCCACGCGGCCCGTACCTGCTCGATGACTTCGGGGTTGAGCGGCTCGCCGGCGGCGACGCACTCGCGGAACGGTACCCGCCAGCTGCCCAGGTCGGCCTGGATCAGCATGCGCCACACGGTCGGCGGCGCGCACAGGGTGGTGACTCCACACCGGACGGCGGCGTCGAGCAGCGGGGCGGCGGCGAAGCGCGTGTAGTTGACGATCAGGACGGTGGCGGCGGCGTTCCACGGCGCGAACACGTTGCTCCACGCGTGCTTGGCCCAGCCGGGCGAGGAGATGTTCAGGTGGACGTCGCCGGGGCGCAGGCCGATCCAGTACATTGTGGACAGATGACCTACCGGGTACGAGACGTGCGTGTGCTCCACGAGCTTGGGTGAGGCGGTGGTACCCGACGTGAAGTACAGCAGCATGGCGGCGTCGGGGTCGGTGGGACCGTCCTCACTGGAGTCATCGATCGAGGCGTACGCGCTGGCGTAGTCCAGCCAGCCGGGCGCGGTACGGCCCCCGACGGCGATACGCGTCCACCCGCCGGGTCGACGTTGGGGGTGCTCGCCTCCGCCAAAACCCGGCTCCGGCTGTGCTCCCCCGGGTACCCCCTCGAATGTCGCGGCGTCTATGTCCCGGGCGATGACGTGTGCGACGTGGCCGCGCTCGACGCGGTCGGCCAGGTCCTGGGTGGCCAGCAGGGTGCTGGCCGGAATGACCACGGCACCGAGCTTCATCGCGGCCAGGATGGACTCCCACAGCTCGATCTGGTTGCCGAGCATGAGCAGGATGCGGTCGCCGCGCCGCACGCCGAGCGCGCGCAGCCAGCCGGCCACCTGCGAGGAGCGGGCGGACAGTTCGGCGAAGCTCAGCTTCACCTCGGTGCCGTCCTCCTCGACGATCCACAGCGCGGTCTGCGCGGCGTGCTCGACCGCGAGGACTCCGTCGAACCAGTCCCGCGCCCAGTTGAACTCGCCCAGCTGCGGCCACCGGAACTCCCGGTATGCGGTCGGGTAGTCCTCGCGGTGGGCGAGCAACAGATCCCGCGCGGCCCGGAAGGCGGCGACATCAGCATCGACGTTGATCACTGAGACCTCCAATGGCTCGGTGTTTCAGAGTGATCCTCCGGCGGCGCCGGCACAACCCTCCGGAGCATCACGGCCGCGTCACGGGCTGTGAAACAGCACACGCCGGCTGGCGGGGTCGGCGACGGTGAGGGTGACCGGTATGCGGTCGCCGGGCGCGAACCCGGCACCCTCACACCGCGCCCGTACCGGCGGATCGTTCAGCGCGACCACGGCGCGCGGCGGGTGACCATTCCGGATGGGACTGTCCACATCGAGCACTGCCGCGTCGAACTTCTCCCCCACCCGCCCCTGCAACAGCACGGCCTCGGCGAGGTCGACGGCGCCGCGCGAGGCGGCCGAGGCGCGCCGGTCGCTGGTGGCCATGGTCTCC
>DATEJJ010000279.1:0-6284 GCA_035278125.1 Rugosimonospora sp. | reverse complement strand
CGGGTACGCCCGCGCCGGCCGCCGCCTCGACGAGTCCCGCTGCCGCTCCGCCCTGGTCGGCTAGGTCAGATCCGGGTGTCGATCAGCAGCGCTACGGCGAACGCGACGGCGAGGCCGAGCGCCAGGAGCGGCGCGAGGATGGCGGCGCCGCCCGCGCCGGCCAGCACCGCGACCGCCCCGATCGCGAGTACCGTCGCCACGGCAGCCGCGATCTTCCAGTCGTCGCCGATGATGAAGTCGTACCAGAACCGGTAGAAGCCCCTCAGGTACCGCATCTCACACCTCCTCGCGTACCAGCGTGTCCACGGGGGCGGGCTGCGGGCGCCGCGGGGCGCGCCGGTACAGCAGCACCAGGCCGCGGGAGAGCAGCAGCCAGCCGGCCAGTACGACCAGGATCGCGGCGTCGCCGCCGGGCCAGTGCAGCCCCTCGCCGCCGGGGCGCAGCACGCCCAGACCCTCCACCGACCAGAACGTGCCGAAGCTGGCGAGCATCAGACCGACGCCGTACTTGAGCGCGTTCTCCGGCACCCTGGTCAGCGGCGCGTGTACCACCGCGCCGGCCCCGACCACCACGACGGTCGCGGCGGTCGCGCCGACCACCGCGACCGGCACGTTGTGCGCGTTGAGCCCGAACGTGATGACGATGAAGACGACCTCGACGCCCTCCAGGAACACGCCCTTGAAGCTGACCACGAACGAGAACCAGTCCAGCCCGGCCCGCCGGACGTCGCCCGCGTGCCGCGCCGCCTCGGCCTGCTCCTGGAAGATCCGGTCCTCGTCGTGCAGCGCCTTGCGGCCGGCGCTGCGCAGGATCGCCTTGCGCAGCCACTGCAGACCGAAGATCAACAACAGGGCGCCGATCACGAGCTGCAGCGCCGCGCGCGGCAGCCAGGTGGCGATGGCGTACCCGGTGACCGCGGTGAACGCCACGAGCGCGACCAGCGCCGCACCGACGCCGGCGAGTGCCGACCGCCAACTCCTCGTCATGCCCATCGCCAGCACGATGGTCAGCGCCTCGACCACTTCGACGGCGGCGGCCGCGAACGTCGCGATCGCCAGGCCCCAGACCGCACCCGAACCCATGAGTCAGCCGCCCTCCTCCCCGGATACTAACAGTTGCCGCACGGCGGCTCCGCGGCGAAGAACGGGAAGGGCGAGGCGGCGGGCCAAAGGATTGCCAAAGAATTCCCAACCTTCGATGGCTCACGCTGGCGGTGACCCGCCATCGTCCACAAGGGAGCCCGATGAAACGAAGGTTGCTTCGCGCCGGTACCGCCGCCGCCCTGGCCATCGGCATCGTCCTGCCCGGTACGGCACAGCCGGCCCAGGCGGACGTGGGTAGCGTGATCGGCATCATCAAAGAGATCTACTCGCTGTACCAGCAGTTCGCCAAGGGCGGCAGCAGCGGTCCCACGCTGCAGCAGGCGATCCAGCAGATCGAGGCCGCCATCCAGAGCGCGCAGAACGCCATCATCAGCCAGATCGACCGGGTCGCCGCCGCCGGCGTGCAGGCGTGCGCGACCAGCGCGGTCATCAACTTCGCCGACATCAACGCGCTGACGCCGGACAACCTCCAAGCCTTCGCGCTGGACACCACCTCCTGCGTGACCCAGGCCAACAGCCTGATCAGCGCGGTCACCGACAAGGCGGCCACGGACATGCTCGGCTTCGCGCTGAACACGGTCGGACCGCTCGCGCTGATGGCCCGCACCAAGGCGGGGCTCAGCACACCGGACCTCAAGACCGTCCTGGTGGGCGGAAACAACACCCTCGTCACCGCGCTGCTGCCCGACTGCCAGCACGTGGACGAGAGCGGTGGCGAGCCCGGCGTGCCGCACTTCTTCCTCTGGGAGTGCACCGCGTACAACGGCGACATGGGCGCGGCGAAGGCACGGGCCGCATCGGAGAACGCGGCCACGCAGAACACCAGCCGCGCGGTCGCGCAGGCGGTACTGCCGGGTCTGCAGAGCTGACCGGCCGGGGAAGGGAGGTGGCTCCCGTTGGCCGTTACGGGGGCCACCGCCGCCGGCTATGCGGGATCGCGGACGGAGAACGCGTCGAAGTCCGGGCACCAGCCGCGGTTGAAGGCGAACAGGAACCGGTTGGTACCGGCGCGCAGCCCCACGCTGAGCGTCACCGAACCCACCGCGGTCCAGCCGCCCGTGCTGGGAAAGCTCACCCAGTTCCCGTTGCCGCCGTCGATGCTGATCAGGCACCAGCGGGTGCTGTCCCCGTTGACGTACGAGATGGTCAGCGCCGCCGAGCCGCCGGCCGTACTGACCACACCGTTGATCTGGAGCGTGCCGCCGTACCCGACCCACCGCACGTCGGCGCCGCCTGAGCAGGTGGCGCATCCCGACGGCTGCGCCCCGCCGCCGAACTCGTTGGCCCCGCTCTCCGCCTCGTAGACGCGGGTGACCGGTCCCGGCGGGGTGGGGCTGGCTGGTGCTTTCGTCGGCGACGGCGCCGGCGACCGGGGCTGCGCCGGCGACGCCGGGGCGTGCGTGGGTGGTGCGGTGGTGGGTCGGTAACCCGCTTCCCGCGGGCTGGGCCCGGCGGAGGTGGTGACTCCGGACGGTGTGGTCGCCGGTGACGGGCTGGCCGGCAGCGGCGACGGTGTGGCGGCCGGCGCCCCGGGTACGGATGGGTCCACTGTGGCCTGCACGCCGGGAGCCGCGGAACGGTCGGTGCCGGAGCGGTCACGAGCCACCACGATCGCGCCGGCGAACGCGGCCACGGCGCACAGGACCGCGAGAAGGCTCGCCGAGCGGGTACCCACGGACGCGAACGTTGAGCTGGTCAAGCGGGTGGGGCGGCGGTTGGCCAAGGTGTGCTGTCCTTCAGGGGTACGAGGGGTGGCGGGTGTGCAAGATCCGCACCACTGATCTTTGTCCCTCGGACACCACCGGTCAACAGTCGAGCGTGGCGTCGGATGAGCCACCCGGACCAGCTCCTCGGCGGCCAGCCGGTCCAGCGCCGCGTAGAGCGTGCCGGTGGAGAGCTTGACAGGGCGGGAGGCCCCGGGCTCACCGCCCGGGGCCTCCCTGTGGGAACGGGTGACCGGCCGAGGTCACCCCAACTGGTTGAGGTATATGGCGTTGTCCGTGCCGCGCACGAACAGTTCGAGTACGCCGTTGAACGTGGTCGCGCCGGGCGCGTCCGGTGTCGCTCCGCCGCCCGGTACCTGGCCCCAGCCGCTCCACGACGTACCGTCGGAGGTGTTGTCGTAGATGGCGTTGTCCGTACCCCGGACGAACACGTGCAGCGTGCTGCCGAGCACCGTGGCGGCCGGACCCGACGGGGTGGCGCCGCCGCCCGGCAACTGGCCCCAGCCCGTCCACGAGGAGCCGTTGAAGACGTTCTGGTAGATGGCGTTGTCCTCACCGCGGACGAACAGCCGCAGGGTGCCGCCCAGCGTGGTGGCTCCGGGCGCGTCGGGCGTGGCACCACCGCCGGGTACCTGGTTCCAGCCGCTCCACGACGTACCGTTGAACGTGTTGTCGTAGATGGCGTCGTCGGTGCCCCGGACGAACAGGTGCAGGACTCCGCCCAGCACCGTCGCGGCCGGGCCGGACGGCGTCGCGCCACCGCCCGGCACCTGGCCCCAGCCGGTCCACGACACGCCGTTGAAGACGTTCTGGTAGATGGCGTTGTCGGTGCCGCGCACGAAGACGTTCAGCACGCCGCCGAACACCGCGGCCGCCGCCGAGGACGGTGTCGCACCGCCACCGGGCAGCTGGCCCCAGCCACTCCACGAACCGTTGAGGGTGTTGTCGTAGATGGCGTTGTCGGTTCCACGGACGACCACGTGCATCGTGGTGCCGAACACGGTCGCCGCCGGACCGGACGGGGTCGCCCCGCCGCCGGGTACCTGGGCCCAACCGCTCCACTGTGGACCGGTGGTGCAGGTGGGGTCACCGGCCTGTGCCGGTACGCTCACTGCGTCCCACGCCGCCTTGACCGAGTTGAACTGGGTGCAGCTTCCCGGGAACAGGTTCTTGGCGGCCTGCAGCGTCCAGGTGCGGTACCGCAGGTACGAGCTGCCCGTGGTCTTCATCAGCATGGCGTTGTAGAGGATCCGGATGGCGTTCTGCACGCCCAGACCCGTCACCGCGCTGCCGTTGCAGGTGGGGCTGGCCGGCTGCCCGTTGATCGGGCTGCTGCCCTCGGCGAGCAGGTAGAACCAGTGGTTGCCCGGCCCGGCCGCGGAGTGCACCTCGGTCGACGGGATGGACGACGAGTAGCAGTTCGGGTCACCCTTCAACGAAGGGTTGTACATGACCCGGATGGGTCCGGAGCCGACCAGGTTGATCTGCTCGCCGACGGTGAAGTCGGGTACGTCGAACGGCGCCGGCTCGTTCGCGAACCACTCGGTCGAGGCGCCGAACGTGTCCGCGATGAACTCCTGCGTACCGCCGCCGGAGATACCACCCGGGGTGTGGTCGTCGACGCCGTGACCCATCTCGTGCGCGATCACGTCGAGCGCGCCGATCCACTGCCCGGCGTTGTTGTGTCCAACCTGGACCTGGGTACCGTCGTAGAACGCGTTCACCTGGTTCAGCCCGACCCGGATGGGCCACGCGCCGCCGTTGCCGTCCATCGCGTTGCGACCCAGCCACTGGCTGAGCATCTTCACCTCGGTCTGCGCGCCGAACAGCGCGTCCACGCACCCGGTCTCCCGGTTGGTGGCGTTGCCGTTGCCCCACAGGTCGTCCGGGCCGGTGAATACCGTGTTGTTGGCGGAGTCCTGGCAGCTCAGGTTCGTGACAGCCGGGTCGCGCATGGAGAATGTCCCGCCGGACACGCTCGTGTTGAGCGGCACCGGGTTGGGGCCGTTCCACGCCGCGGTACCGCTGCCGTGCATCACGTGCTCCTGCCGGTGCAGCACCGCGCCGGTGACCGCGTCCACGTCCACGGACAGCCGGCTGATCCCGTCCGCGCCCGTGCCATCCACAGTGGACTCCCAGGCCAGGCGGGCGGTACCGCCGAGCGCGTCCACCACGAGGCGGGTGCCTTCGACCTGGGTCACGGTGCGCAGTTGCCGGCGCGCGACCGCCACGGCGGCCGCCTCGGTCAACCGGGGAGTGGCCGGGATGCTGCCGATGGAGTGCTGCAGTGCGGCCGACTGGTAGACGACCCGGCCGGCGTTGTCTGTGGCGACAACGAAGTCACCACCGATGACCGGGAGTCCGGCGTGCGTCCGCTGGTACGGGACGTACTGCGTACCACCGGAAGAGATCACGGCACCCGGTACGAATGCATCATCGGTGCTGGCATGCAGGAACGCCGGGCGTCCGGCGACCAGGCCGGCCACGCTGCGGGCGGCCAGGTCACGCGCGGCGGCGGCGTTGGGTGTGGGTGGGGTGGGCGCCGCGACAGCCGGCGCGGCGGTGATTCCGGTGACGGACGCGGCCGATACCACGAGCGTGGCGCTCGCGGCGAGCAGGCGTCTTGATACCTTCACTGCTGCCCTCCGATGGGTGGATTCCGACGGCATTGACTGATTGCCATGCATAAGTGATTAGGCGCGCTTGTCAGAGATACTGTCGGGTACCGGATCCGGGTGGGTGTCACAAACGTCGAACATGCCCCGTACGCTGCTGCCGCGCTGAATTGTGCGGAGCAGGTGTTGATAGTGATGTCGATATATTTGTCGACGGCCGTGTCGACGACACGCCGCGCGGGGTGAACATGGCCGCGCACGCCAAGCGTGGGAGCAGGTATGGGGATCCGGCTGCTCGGCGTGGTTGAACTGTGGAACGGCGCGGATCTGGTACCCGCCGGATCGCCGCGCCAGTCCGCACTGCTGGCCGCGCTCGCCGTCGACGCCGGCCGGGTGGTGGATGTCGACCTGCTGGTGGATCGCGTCTGGGGGGAGGATCCGCCGGCCCGCGTCCGGCGCACCCTGCACACCTACGTCGCGCGGCTGCGCGGCACGATGCAGCGCCACGGTGGTGCGGACGGCCGCGGTGCCGCGATCGTGCGGCGGGCCGGCGGCTACCTGCTCGACATCGAGCGGGACCGGGTCGACATCCACCAGTTCCGCCGGCTCGTCGGCGAATCCGGCGAAGTGGGTTGCGAACAGCCGCAGCGGCTGGCACTGCTGCGGCTGGCCGTCGGCCTGTGGCACGGGCGGCCGCTGGCCGGCCTGCCCGGCGATTGGGCCGAGCGCACCCGGCAGACCTGGGCACGCCAGCACGTGGACGCCGTGGTCGCGTGGGCGGACGCGGAGCTGCGGGCGGGCGACCCGGCGGCGGTACCCGGGCCGCTCGGTGACCTGGCCG
>DATEJJ010000278.1:0-7750 GCA_035278125.1 Rugosimonospora sp. | reverse complement strand
GCGCGCAAGTACGACGCGCCGATCGTCCAGCTACTGCTGGAGTTTCCTGAGGTGAACATGCTGACCATGAACGACGTGGCACGGGAGCGCGGCATCCCGGGCACGACCGAGCCCGTCGGGCCGCCCGCGCGCTGACCTGTTCCGGGGTGGGCACCCCGGGCCGGTCGAGGCCCCGCTCGTGAGCGCCGTAGGCGCCTGCGATGCGGGGCCGCCGCGCCGCAGGCACGCTCAAATGGTGAACCCGGGAGCGGACCGTCCGACGCCGATCACCCCGCAGACCCGGCGGCGCTGGAAGGTGATGCCCAGCTCGCGTTCCCAGGCATCCAGGATGTCCTGCTCGCCCGGCCGGTCGACGTCATCGAGAATGACGGTGTAGTTGTCGGCGAGCATCGGCGCGAAGAACGGGAACGCGGGATAGCGCGCATGGCTCCGGTCGGCCTGCCAGGCCGGTGGTCCGTCGACGAGGAGCAGGTCGATGCGCTGCTCGGCGAGCGTCTGCTTGAGGACGTCCGGCGTGTACCAGCAGGCTTCCTCGTCCGGCCACGGCGACAGGGCCGGCACCAGCGGAGCCCGCACCACAGTGACCACATCACCCAGTCCCTCGCGGGCCAGTTGGCGTTCCAGGACACCGGCCCACTCCTCATCGTGCTCGACACTCCACAGATGGCCACCCTGCTGGCTGAGCAGGCGGCCGATGTAGTACGTCGAGACGCCGCCCCCCAGCTCGACGATGGTCCGCCGCCGGTTGACCACGATCTCGTTGAGTACCGCGGTGACTCCGGCCGGCCGCATGGCGCTCACCGTCCACGGCAGATAGGTCGACGACAGTGGCGCCAACGCCTGCATCGCGAGGACGTCCTCGTGGTTGCGCGCGGCTCGGACCTCTTCTTCGGGAACTGGTTCCCACCACATGATCGCACCCTTCAGGAAAGTCGACGGAGCGAGGGTCAGTAACGGATCTCCTGCACCTGCACGCTTGGCTGGCCGGGACGCGACGACAGAGGCGCGCACAACCAGCCCGGCAACAGCTCCTCGGCGAGCAGGTCAAGCACGACAGCCTTGGTGATGGGGCTGCCGAAGTGGACCTGCGCCGCGTCGCTGGGCGACCGCAGCAACTCGACGAGTCTCGCCCGCTCCCGGCGGTAGCTGTCCGACTCGACACCCCGAGCCTGGAAGTCGCTAACCGCGGAGCGGAACTCACGACTCCACACATCGCCCACCGGCGGGGCGTAGTTCTCGAAGAGGACGGCGTGGTGGTCGACACCGACCAACTCCGGCTCGACGAGCTGGACCAGGACCCAGTAGTACTGGTCGCTGAAGCCGAAGCGCTGGTCGACGTCGAAGTCGTGCGCCCGCAGTTGCCGTACCAGCGGGAAGTGGTCGCTCGGCGGCACCGGGTACTTGGTCAGCAGGGCCAGCAGGTCGCTGGCGGGTCCCACGAATCCGCCGCTGTTGAGATACGGGTAGGGACGGACCGGGTTGTCCTGGAGCAGGAAGCCGAGGGTACCCAACGGCCAGCTGTTCAACTCGGCGCTGAAGACAACGCCCTGCGCGAAGCGCTCGCACCGTTCCCGGATGTACTCCTCGCCATGCAGGAACAGCGTGTCGTACGCATCCGTGAACAGCACAAGCTCATCGGGGGGAGAGCCGTTGCCGGTGAGGTAACTGGTGACGATCGTCCGCTTGTCCTTCAACGTCTCCAGGGGCCTCGTGGGATGCAGGATGACCAGATCGAGCCCGGCCGCGTGGCAGGACGGGATGAGCAGCCGCTGCAGGAAGTTGTTGGCCAGGTCGGTGGCGATCGTGATGACCTTCATGGTGACTCCAGTCAGTCGCGGTTGTCGTGTCTCTGATCTGTCGTGCCCGGATCTGTCGCCCGCTCAACGCACCGAACGGGCGAACTCGCGGGCGCCGTAGCCGATCGACAGAGCGGCAAGCGCCAGCACGATGATCAGTCCTTTCCAGACGGCCGGATCGGCGACGTTCCCGGCGAACAGCGCGCGGCTGCCGCGTACCGCCCAGAAGAACGGATTCCACCGGGCGAGGCGCTGCAACCAGCCGGGAGCGAGGGTCAGCGGCAGGAGAATGCCGGAGAGCAGCAGCAGCGGCTGCGCGATCGTGTTCATGACCGGCGAGAGCGCGTCCTCGCTGCGCAGCCGTAGCGCGATGCCGTAGGACAGGCTCGTGGTTGTCAGCGCGAGAACCCCCAGCAGAAGGTACGCCAGCAGCAGGTCGGCCAGGTGGACGCGGAGCCCGAGCGCGGTCGCCGGCACCGTGATGAGTACCGCCTGTGTAATCATGACCACGACATCCCGCAGTGAACGGCCCAGCAGCATCGCGAACCGGCTCAGCGGCGTGACCCTGGCCCGTTCGATCACACCGGCTCGCAGTTCGGCGATGAGGCTGAAGCCCTTGAACATGCCGCTGAGGATGGCCAACAGCACAAGCAGGCCCGGTACGAAGGTGCGATAGGTCTGCGCGCTCGACGACGCCCTGAGTGCCGGCCCGAGCAGTGGCGCGAACAGCACCAGATACATCAGCGGCTGGAACACCCCGATGAACACCCAGATCGGATTGCGCAGAAGCAGCACCATCTGCTGTTGGAACACCAGCCAGCAGTCACGGATGAGTTTCATCGCCTGCCTCAGCTCTCGCGAAGTGAACGGCCGGTCATGGTCAGAAATACGTCGTCGAGGCTCGGACGATGCAACTCGATCAACCGGAGGGTGATACCCGCGGCGTCGAGGACCCGGAGGACTCCGGGGATGAGTATCGCGCCATCGTCGACGTAGAGGCGCAGTCCGTCCTCAGTGGACTCCACGCGGTTCATCGCGAACTCGCCTTTGAGAACGCCTGCGGCATCCGCGACCGACCCGGTATCCAGGCCAACGGTGACGATATCGCCGGAGACCTTGCGTTTCAGTTCGTCCGGCGTCCCCTCGATCACCACAGCGCCGTGGTCGATGATGGCGACCCGATCGCAGAGCGCGTCCGCCTCGTCGAGGTAGTGGGTGGTGAGGAAGACCGTCATCCCCTCGGCGCGCAGGCGGCGGATCTCATCCCACATGCGGGCCCGGCTCTGCGGGTCCAGTCCGGTGGTGGGTTCGTCGAGGAACACCACGCTGGGCGCGTGGATGATGCCGAGGGCGATGTCCAGCCGCCGGCGCTGGCCGCCCGAGTAGGTACGGCACCGCCGGCCGGCGTACTCGGTCAGTTGGAAGGCCGCGAGTGCGGCGGCTGTCCGGTATTCGGCCTCCCGCCGGCCCAGGCCGTACGACCTGGCCTGTAGTACGAGTTCCTCGCGGGCGCTCGACTCGTCCCAGGTGCTGCCGCCCTGCGCGACATAGCCGATCCGGCGACGCACCTCACCGGGTTGTCGACGCAGGTCGGCACCGGCGATGGCCGCGTCGCCTCCGTCGGGCTCGATCAATGTGGCGAGCATCCGCAGCGTGGTTGTCTTACCCGCGCCGTTCGGCCCGAGGAACCCGAAGATCTCACCCTCGCGAACGGAGAGGTCCACGCCGCGTACGGCATCCACTGTTCGTTTCTCGCGACCGGCGCGGGATCGGAACGACTTACACAGTCCGCTGGTCTCGATGATCAGCGTGCCGCCCGTGTGACGCATCGCGACTCCTCGTTGGGTGGTGCCCGGCCGGTGTCACCGGCGAATCGGGTGCACTGCTCAAGGTGGGGCAGGCTGACCGGCGCGGTCCATCAACAGGCCGCGGATTGAGGAATTCTTCCGGGTTGGCGGCCGCCTCGGCGCCTACGGGTTGGGCTTGCTACGGCTTGCGTGCGACCGCTGCGTAGGACAGGTGGGAGGCGTCGTCGTCGGCCTGGTCGGGGTCTTCGGCACCCCACAGGCCGATGTTCGCGACTTCCGCGCGAGCGCCCTCGTAGGGTGGGGCGATGTCCAGCCCGGTGAAGAAATGCTCCACCTGCGCCCGGGTGCGGGGGTGCCCGTCGTAGCCGGCAGGGTTGACCTGCTGTTTGACGGCTTCCCAGGTTTCCTCCTGCCGGTCGGAGGTCACCGACGACAGGGCCAGGTACGAGCCGGAGGGCAGTGCGGCCATCAGCCGGGCCACCGCGCCCCACGGGTTGTCGGTGTCCGGGATGAAGTGGACCACGGCGACGACCAGCAGCCCCACGGGTTGGGTGAAGTCGATCAGCCGGTGGGTCACCGGGTGGCTGAGGATCGTGTCCGGGTCGCGGAGATCGCCGAGGATCACCGCGGTGTGGTCGGCGTCGACCAGCAGCTGACCGGCCCGGGCGATCACCTGCGGGTCGTTGTCGACGTACAGCACCCGCGCGTCCGGGCGTACCTCGGCGGCGACCTCGTGGGTGTTGCGTTGGGTCGGCATGCCCGCGCCGACGTCGATGAACTGCCGGATGCCCCATGGGCCGGCCATCCGGGTCACCGCCCGTTGCAGGAAGCCCCGGTTGGCCCAGGCCCCCTCGATGATGTGCGGCATCGCGATCCGGGCCCGCTCTACCAACGCCCGGTCCGGGGCGGTGTTCTCGGTGCCGCCGAGCGCGGCGTCGTAGACACCGGCGATGCTGGGCCGCGGGCCGTCGTTGGGCTGGTCGTTCATCAGCGTCTCCAGAGGTGGGCTATCACCAACGGGATTGAACCAAGCGGCGGGGCCACCGGGGGCACGACCGCCCTAACAGGCGTCGCCGCACCGCCGGACGTTACCCGCCAGCCCCGCCCGATGGGGGGCAGCTGTCCAAGGCGATGGCCGGGTGCAGTTGGCCGACCCGTTGGCCGGCGTTGACCGGCAGGGCGAGGGCCGCGTTCAGCCGGGCACCGCGGCGGTGGTGGTGTCCGCCGGTGGGTGGCCAGCCGGGCGAGGGTCTCGATGACGGGGGATCGGGTGGGTGGCGGCCCTCCGGGGCGGCGTGCTGCGAAGACCGGTACCAGCCCGCTGGTCCCTGGTATCGGGGCAGCGACGGCGGCTGCCCGGGCGGCAGTGGGGGACCGGTTCCTGGGTCCAGGCCACCCTGCGGGTGTTCGGGCTGGCACCTGGAGGGTGGCCTGGCGCTCGGCACGACCGTCCGGACGCCCCAGGTACACCACACGCCGTGTCCGCGCGGACGCCGAATGAGAGCATCGCCGTCGTCGGTGACGGTGACTCCTACGACGATGGTGACCGGGTGATGCTGCTGGAGTGGTGACGGCCGACGCGTCACCGGGGCGGTGGCAAACCCGTCCCGGCCGCACGGGTAACGTCGGCCGGTTTGCGGGTCGGTGCTGCGAGCGCCGTCGACCGTGCGGGACAGGCTGACGGCGTCCTGTTGTTCGAGGTTGCGCGCTGCTTGGTGCGGGCGTCCTGCGGCAGCGCCTCCCGTGGTCAGCCGTCCTGGGGTGCCGGCTTGTCCGGAGCGTGTTGGCCGGTCTCGGCACGCCGGCACGCCGGCCGGGTCCCGGTGCGGTGGGTCAGTTGGCGCCGCACCGGCGGGCGCCGGGGCCGGGAAGCGCCGTGGAACATTCTGGTACCGGGATGGAACGCCGTACGGGACGGAGGTTCGCGAGAAGGAGGAGTGTCATGGCAGTGGACGAGGGCCGCTTGATGGAGTTCGTGCACCGGTTCGTCGGTGACCTGGGCGCCACGATGGCGGCGGGCAACGTCGTGCTCGGCGACCGGCTCGGCTTGTACCGGGCCCTGGCGCAGCGGCCGATGCGGCCCGAGGAGTTGGCCGCGGCGACCGGTACCGCGCCCCGGTATGTGGAGGAGTGGCTGCGCGGACAGGCGGCCGGCGGGTACGTCGAGTACCGCCAGCAGACGGGCGAGTACCTGCTGACCGAGGAGCAGGCGTTCGCGCTGACCGACCCGGACGGCGCGGTGTTCATCCCCGGCGCGTTCCAGCTCGCGCTCGGTACATTGCGGGCGCAGGAGGCCATCACCGAGGCGTTCCGGACCGGCGAGGGGTACGGCTGGCACCGCCACGACCCGGAGGTCTTCACCGGCTGTGAACGCTTCTTCCGGCCGGGCTACCACGCCCACCTGCTCAGCGGATGGCTGCCCGCCCTCGACGGCGTCGAGGAGCGGCTGCGCGCCGGCATCCGGGTCGCCGACGTGGGCTGCGGGCACGGCGCGTCCACAGTGTTGATGGCGGGTCATTTCCCGCAGTCGACGTTCACCGGGTCGGACTACCACAGCGAGTCAGTGGACCAGGCCCGCAAGCGGGCCGACGCCCAGGGGGTCGGCGACCGGATCCGCTTCGAGGTGGCCTCCGCGCAGTCTTTCGGCGGCGGCCCGTACGAGCTGGTCACGATGTTCGACTGCCTGCACGACATGGGCGACCCGTTGGCCGCGGCCCGGCACGTCCGCGAGCAGCTCGCCCCCGACGGCATCTGGATGATCGTGGAGCCGGCCGCCGGGGCGGCGGTCGACCAGAACCTCAACCCGGTGGGTCGCGTCTTCTACTCCGCGTCCACATACCTGTGCGTGCCCAACGCCCTGTCCCAGGCAGGCGGGTACGCGCTAGGCGCGCAGGCCGGCGAACAACCGGTACGCCAGCTGGCGACCGAGGCCGGGTTCCGCCGGTTCCGGCGGGTGGCCGAGACTCCGTTCAACATCGTGTACGAGGCACGTCCCTGACCGCCACCCGTCGGTCGACCCCGGAACACTGCCGCATTCAATCGACTGCGAGTCGACCGGCCCGTGACCACAACGCTGGCGGCGTTCGCCACGCCGGTCGACACGATCAACGCCCCGTCATGGGACACTGCGGGCCTGTCCACTCTCGGGAGGACCGGGCGGGCGCAGGTCCGGCCGTGACGCCGACGCAGAGTTCCGTCGGGTATGTCGTGGACGAACCCCCTGCTCAACAGCCGAACGTCTGGTCCTTTGCGCAGGGATCGACCGCGCGGTTGCCGGTCGAGAATCCGGTCGCAAGATTTCTGTGGCAGGTTTGTCGGATCGGCGGGTTGCCGTTCGTGGTGGTGGTGGGAGGCGGTCATCGGGGCCGCCCGGAACACGAGGAGTACCGAGATGACGCACTACCTGCTGTCCGTCCACGGCCCCGCCGAGCGGACCGAGTTCGGCAACTACGGCTCCAAGCAGGAGATGGAGGAGGCGTTCGCCGCGACCGGCGCTTTCAATGACCAGCTTCAGGCCGCTGGTTACTGGGTCTTCGCGGGTGGGCTTGCGCCGGCGGCGACGGCGACCGTGGTGGACGGCCGGGGTGAGACGCCGGTGATCAGCGACGGCCCGTACCTGGAGTCCAAGGAGGTCATCGGGGGTTTCTGGGTTATCGACGCGCCCGACCTCGACGTGGCGCTGAGGCTCGCGGCTGAGGGGTCCCAGGCGTGCCGGGGCAAGGTCGAGGTCCGTCCGTTCGACGGCCTCGCCTGAACCGGCCCGACGGTGCGATTGCTGGCAGCCCGTACGCCACCGCTTGAGCGCACGAGCGCTGCATCGATCCGATCGGGGCGTCTCGGGACCACTTGCTGTGCGCGCGGCTGTCCGGAGGCAAGGTCACCGGTTGCACCGTTGCGACGTCGACCCGTCGAGGCGGGTCACCGTCGCGCGGTACCCACCGTGGCCACCGCCGTGCAGAGATCCGCGAGATCCATTCCCGGAACACTCCGGGGCCCTGCCCGCAACACGCCGTCCCGGAAAGGCGATCCCGTACTGGCTGGCTGAGGGCGGCTGCTGGTGTGGTGTGGGCTCGGCGGGCGCTGGCGGTGTTGGCCCAGCCGGTCCGATGGAGTCGGCGTCGGGGGTTGGTGGTCGGGGCGCTGGAC
>DATEJJ010000277.1:0-14123 GCA_035278125.1 Rugosimonospora sp. | reverse complement strand
CGACGCGCCGGGGCCGCTCAGGCCGCTGGCCGGCAGGGATGCGGCGGACGAGGTGCCGGCGGGCCTGCGGGACATGGCGGAGGCGCGGGCGTTCGTCCGGCGGCGGACGGCGTGGTTGGACCGGTACCCGCTCGCGCCGGGGCTGGCCGCACTGCTGGACCAGGTGCCGGTGCCCGATCCGGCGGTGCTGGCGGCGGTACGCGCGCCCGCGCTGGTGATCGGCTGCGCCGGTGACGAGCGGCACCCGGTGGCGGTCGCCGAGCGGCTGGCCGGCACGCTGGGCAACGCGACCCTGCACGTGTACCCGGAGCCGGGCGTCTTGTGGACGGCCCGGGCGGACCTGAGGAAGCGCCTGTCCACCTTCCTCTCGGGGTAGGCTCGCCAGCCATGGGTGTGACGCAACACGGCCGGACCAGCCGTCTCGACCTGCTCGACCCGACGCTTCGCGAGTGGCCGTGCACGGTCCTGCTCAGCGATCCGGAGACCGGCGTCGTGCTGGACCGCTCCGCCTTCTACCCCGGTGGTGGCGGGCAGCCGCCGGACCACGGGGTGCTGCTGTGGCAGGGGGTGCAGACACGCATCGTGGGTACCCGCAAGGGTGACGACCTGTACCTGCTGCCCGCCGAGGGCGACCCGCTGCCGCCGGCCGGTACCCAGGTCACGGGGACGGTGGAGGACGCGCGGCGCAGCCTGCTGATGCGTACCCACTCGGGGCTGCACGTGCTGTGCGGCGTGGTGTTCCGGGACTTCGGGGCGCTGGTCACGGGCGGCAACATGGAACCCGGGACGGCCCGGATGGACTTCAACCTGCCCGAGGTGCCGGCGGACTTCAAGACCCGGATCGAGGAGCTGGTCAACGCCGAGGTGCAGGCGGACCGCCGGGTCGACGTGCGGGTGCTGCCGCGCGATGAGGCACTGTCCCTCCCGGACATCATCCGTACCCAGACCAACCTGATCCCGGCCGAGGAGCAGGAGGTGCGGATCGTGGACATCGTAGGGCTGGACGTGCAGGCGGACGGGGGTACCCACGTGGCGTCCACGAAGCAGATCGGCCAGCTGCGGGTGCTCAAGGTGGAGAGCAAGGGCAAGGCGAACCGCCGGCTCCGGGTGCAGATCGACGACTAGCTCGTAGACACGAATCCCCCGAAATACGGATTATTCTAGATATCTTCGCCGCTGGTCGCTAGCCTCAGCCGGTCCGGCCTGGTGCGGAGCGCTTACCCATCCCTCGGTTGCCGCAGCCGGGTCTGTCTCGAGGGAAGGGCTTCCTGTGCGGAAACACATACGAGCGGCAGTCGGCGTGCTCGCGTTGGCCAGCGTCGGCGTGGCCACGTTTGGCGTGCCGGCCGCCGCGGCCACCAGCGATCCCATCGCGGGCTCGCACGCCAGCTGGGCCAGTGCGGCCAACCGGGTCTCCGGCGCCGCCGGAACCCAGAAGATCACATTCCGGGTGTACCTGCGGATGCGCGACCAGGCCGGTGCCGAAGCCACGGCCCGGGCGGTATCGACGCCGGGCAGCGCGGCGTTCCGCCGGTTCCTGTCCACCGCCCAGGTGCGCCAGCGGTACGCGCCCACCGGCGCGGCGGTCGCGTCGGTACGCGGGTGGCTGCGTGGCGGCGGCTTCAGCGTGGGCGCGGTACCCGCGAACAACATGTACGTGGAGGCGAGCGGCACGGTGGCGCAGGCGCAGCGTGCGTTCGGCGTCACCCTGAACATGTACCGGGTGCGGGGCCGGGTACTGCGCGCCGCCGACCGGGAGCTGAGCGTACCGGCCGCGCTGGGCACGGTGGTGGCCGGCGTGATCGGCGTGGACACCGCGATGACCCTGGCCAGCCCGAACACCGTCGGCGGCCCGGGCGACGCGAGCGCGTCACCGCAGGCCCGGGCCGGTACGGTGGCGCCGCCGGCCGGGTTCCGCAACGCCGGCCCGACGAGCGGGTACTGGGCGCAGCAGGTGGACACCACCGACCCGGCGTACGGGGGCGGCTTCCCGAGCCCGCTGCCGTACGCGCCGACCGGCTGGACGCCGGGGCAGTTGCGCACCGCGTACGGGATCGACAACCTGACCTCGTTCGGGCTGGACGGGTACGGCACCACGGTGGCGATCATCGACGCGTTCGCCTCGCCCACGCTGTACCAGGACGCGGCCGAGTACGCGCGCCGCAACGACCCGGCGCACCCGCTGCGGCGCAGCCAGTTCAGCCAGCTGATCTTCCCGACCAACACGGTCAACGAGGAGCCGTGCGGCGCGGCCGGCTGGTACGGCGAGCAGACCCTGGACGTGGAGGCGGTACACGCGATGGCGCCCGGCGCGCGCATCCTCTACGTGGGCGCCTCGGACTGCCAGGACCTCTCCCTGGACAAGGCGCTGAACGAGGTGGTGTCCAGGAACCTGGCCCAGATCGTGAGCAACTCGTACGGCAACTGGGGCGAAGGCGTACCCCTGGCCGAGGTGCTGCTGTTCCAGGCGATCGCGATCCAGGCGGTACTGCAGGGCATCGGGGTCTACTTCGCGTCCGGTGACAACGGTGACCAGGTGGCCAACCTGGGCGGCGCGCCCACCCCGGACTTCTCCGCCTCCAGCCCCTGGGTGACCGCGGTCGGTGGTACCAGCCTCGGCATCGACGCCCGGGGACGGCGGGCGGTGGAGACCGGCTGGGAGACCGGCCGCAGCGTGCTGACCAGCGGCGCCTGGACGCCGGGCGCCCCCGGTTCGTTCCTGTACGGCTCGGGCGGCGGCACCAGCCGGCTGTTCGGTGAGCCGTGGTACCAGCGGGGCGTGGTGCCCGACGCGCTGGCCCGGCAGAACCAGCTCGGCTTCGACCGGGGCCGGGTGGTGCCGGACATCTCGATGGTCGGCGACCCGAACACCGGCATGCTGGTCGGGGAGACGCAGACCTTCCCGGACGGGGTCTACTACGACCAGTACCGCATCGGCGGCACCAGCCTGTCCACGCCGCTGCTGGCCGGGTACGTGGCCGTGGCCGACCAGCTGCTCGGCGCCCGGCACGGGTTCATCAACCCGATGCTGTACCGGTTCGCGGCGCGGAACAACGCGATCAGGGACGTCGTGCACCAGACCAACGCGGTGGTACGGGTGGACTACGTCAACGGCGTCGACAACTCGGGTGGGCTGCGTACCTCGGTGCGGTCGTTCGACTTCACCGGCCTGACCATCCACACCACCCGCGGGTACGACAACGTCACCGGTCTGGGTACTCCGGACGGGGCGGCGCTGCTGTTCCTGCTGTAGCACACGCACCTGTACCGAGTCGGAGCCCCCGGAAGCGCGCCGGGGGCTCCGATCGCATCTACCCTTCTTCTGTGCAGACGCGCAGCGGCTCGGGGGCCCGGCCGGTGAAGCAGTTCGTCGATGGCTTCGCCATGCTCGGCCGCGGCCTGGCCCTGTACGCCCGCAGCCCCCGCCTGGTACTGCTCGGCGTGCTGCCCGCGCTGATCACCTTCGTGCTGCTGGTCTCGGCGTTCGCGGTGCTGGTCTACTTCATCGGCGACGTGGCGAAGGTGACCACCTGGTTCGCCGCCGGCTGGCCGGCCGGGCCGCGGGACCTGGTGCGGCTGCTGGCCGGGATCGGGGTACTCGGGGTGGCCGCGCTGGTGTTCGTGGTCGGCTTCACCGCGTTCACGCTGGCCATCGGGGACCCGTTCTACGAGAAGATCTCCGAAGAGGTGGACCAGCGCTGCGGCGGTACCTCGACCGTGGTGCAGCTGTCCTGGTGGCGGGAGCTGCTGCGCGGGCTGGGCGAGTCGGTCCGGCTGGTGGCGTTCTCGGCCGTGGTGGGTGTGGTGCTGTTCCTCGCCGGGCTGCTGCCGGCCGTCGGGCAGACGGTGGTACCGGTGATCGGCGCCTTCGTCGGGGGCTGGGCGCTGGCCCTGGAGCTGACCGGCGTCGCGTTCGCCCGGCGGGGCATGCGGCTGCGCGAACGGCGCCGGATCCTGCGCCAGCACCGCCCGTTCGCCCTGGGCTTCGGGGTGGGGGTTTTCCTCTGCTTCCTCATCCCGTTGGGGGCGGTCGTTGTGATGCCTGCCGCAGTGGCCGGCGGCACGCTACTGACACGGCGTATCTTCGGCGAGCCGGCGGTGCCGGGTCCGCGCCGGGCGGTCGCGCCGCCCGCTGCCCGGCCCGCGTTGGGGGGATGAGGGAGCCATGGAGATCACGCTCGCCGAGGGCGACATCACCAGGCAGCAGGTAGACGTGATCGTCAATGCGGCGAACTCCTCGCTGCTGGGCGGCGGCGGGGTGGACGGTGCGATCCACCGCCGGGGCGGCCCGGCGATCCTGGCCGAGTGCCGCAAGCTGCGCGATTCGGCGTACAAGCGGGGCCTGCCGATCGGCGAGGCGGTGGCCACCACCGGGGGCAGCCTGCCGGCCCGCTGGGTGATCCACACGGTCGGGCCGGTCTTCGCCAAGCGGGAGGACCGCTCGCCCCTGCTGCGCTGCTGCTACACGACCGCGCTGGGGCTGGCCGAGTCGCTCGGCGCCGGTACCATTGCCTTCCCGCTGATCTCGGCCGGCATCTACGGTTGGCCGGTGGGGGACGCGGTGAAGCAGGCGCTCACCGCGCTGCACGACGCGACCAGCAAGCTGGCCGAGGCGCGGCTGGTCCTCTTCGGCGAGGAGACGTTCGAATTGGCCACGCACGTACGCGCGGACCTTGGGATCTAGCGCGTGAGCGAGCACCTGGATCTGGAGTTGCTGGCGGCGCGCTTACGGCAGGACAGTGACGATCTGGCGCTGTACGCGGGCTTCCTGCTCAACGTGCTGTCCGGCGCACTGCCGCCGCACCTGGTGCAGGTACGCCGGGAGGGCCGGTGGAAGGCGCGGCTGTCCGGGCGGGAGCCGCTGGTACTCGGCGTGTCCGTGGTGCTCGGCAACCACCGGTACGAGCTGGACCGCGACGGGCTGGGCGGGCAGCCGGTGGCGCGGATCCGGCACGAGTCGGGCGGGGTGGTGCTGTCCACGCGTACCGTCGGGCCGGACGAGTGGTCCCGCGGCCTGGCCGCCGACCTGGTCGCGGTGGCCGGCTCCAACTCCGCCGCCGTGGAGGTGCTGCGCCGCCTGACCGCGCCCTGACCTCAGCCCGTACGCAGCGCCTCCAGCAGGCGCTCGTCGCCGGTGATCTCCAGGACGTCGAAGCCGACCCGGCCGTACAGCGCGAGCAGCAGGTCGCTCGCGGTACCCCGGGCCACGGCCCGCTCGTGGTACTCGTCGGAGTCCAGCAGCGTGTCCGTGTCCAGCAGGGCCAGCCCGCCCTGGCCGCGCAGCCGCACGTGCCACTCGTGCTCGGCGTCCGAGGCGGACAGGGCGACGATGCCGTGCGCGGTGCGGGGCCCGGTGCCGCGGCCGGCCGGCAGCCAGGTGTCGAGCACCTCGGCCACCCCGTCCACGGCCAGCTTCGCCTCGATCGGCTCGGCGCTGACCAGCGAGAACTGCGCGTCCCACCGGTGTACCGCGGTCTCGTGCGCCATCCGCCGGTGCCAGAATCCGGCCTTCTTGGCCTGCGGTGCCCAGTTCCACGCGGGCAGCTCCGGGTCCAGCCCGTCCAGCGTGGTCAGCAGCGCGGCGAACCGGTCGTCCCACCAGTCCAGCAGCCCGGTACCCGCGGGTGGGCGGCCGTAGTCGCGCCGCTCCGGCGCCGTGGTCACCCCGCGCTCCACGTGGCCGAGCACGAAGTCGTACACCCCGGCCAGGTGCCCGATCAGGTGCTTGACTGTCCACTCCGGACACGACGGTACCGGTGCGTCGATCGGTGCCTCGGCTACGGCGCTACGGAAGGCAGGCCCGTCGGCCCGCAGCGACGCGAGCCAGAAGTCCTTGTTCCCCAGTGATCTGCCCATCCTGCCCTCCCGCGCGGTAAGGGTAGCTCGTACCGATCCAGCCTAGAGCTTCGGTGCCGGTTGTCCTGCCCCGCGGTGGCCCGCCTATCGTGGTGCGCGTGCCTGACACCGGCGACCTGCTGATCGGCCCGCACACCACGCTGCGCCTGGGCGGCGCGGCGGGGCGCGTGGTCACCGCCGGTGATCGCGGAGAAATCGTGCAATCGGTACGGGATGCGGCGAAACTGGATGAGCCACTCCTGGTCCTGGCCGGTGGCAGCAACGTGGTGGTCGGGGACGCCGGGTTCGCGGGTACCCTGCTGCTCGTCCGCTCCACCGGCGTGCGGATCGAGGACCTTCCGGACGGCGGCGCGCTGCTCACGGCCGAGGCCGGGCAGGCGTGGGACGAGGTGGTACGCGCCAGCCTGGCGGCCGGGCTGGCCGGCCTGGAGTGCCTGTCCGGGATACCCGGCTCGGCGGGCGCCACCGTCATCCAGAACGTGGGCGCGTACGGGCACGAGGTGGCCGAGGTGCTGCACGCGGTGCCGCTGTACGACCGGGACGCCGACGAGGTACGCGACTTCTCCCCGGAGCAGTGCCGCCTCGGCTTCCGTACCAGCCTGTTCAAGCGCAACGAACGGTACGTCGTGCTCGCGGTGACCTTCCGGCTGCACCGCTCGCCGCAGTCCGCCCCGGTCATGTACGCCGAACTGGCCCGTACCCTCGGTGTCGAGGTGGGTGCGCGGGTACCGGCGGAGCGGGTACGCGAGGCGGTGCTGCGGCTGCGTACCGGCAAGGGCATGGTGCTCGACCCCGCCGACCCGGACACGTACTCGGTCGGCTCGTTCTTCCAGAACCCGGTGCTGTCCCCGGAGGACTACCCGCCGGTACGCGCGGCGGCCGTGGCCAGGGTGGGCGCCGAGCCACCGTCCTGGCCGTACGACGGGCTGGTCAAGGTGAGCGCCGCCTGGCTGATCGAGCGCGCCGGCTACGGCAAGGGGTACCAGGGCGGGCACCCGGGGGTGGGCATCTCCACCAAGCACACCCTGGCGCTGACCAACCGGGGCACCGGTACCACGGCCGCCCTGCTGGACCTGGCCCGGGAGATCCGCGAGGGTGTACGCTCCGCGTTCGGCGTGACCCTGGAGCCCGAGGCGGTGCTGGTCGGCTGCGACCTGTAGCGCCCTGCCCGGCTGAGTCGTTACTCAGGGTGTGAGCGACACGGTCTTCAACGCGGGTGTCCACTACGGACAGCTGATCGGTTCCGGCATCTTCCTCGTCGGCTTCGGCCTGCTCATCGTCGCGCTGGCCCGCCGCTCGCGCTGACAACGGTCACGGGCCACCGCCGGGGTCACGGAGCCACCGCCGGCCAGGCGACCGTCAGTTCGCCGAGCCGGGCGCGGCGGCCCTGTCCCAGCACCGGCCAGCCCTCGGCGCCCAGCGCGCGTACCGACTCCACCCAGCGCTGCCGGGGGCCGAAGGCGGACAGCGGGGCGGCGCGGCGCCACGCGTGGTCCAGCGCGGCGAGCAGCGCGTGTACCCGGGTACCGGGCACGTTGTGGTGGATGAGCGCCTTGGGCAGCCGCTCCGCCAGCAGTGCCGGACCCTCCACACTGGACAGTACGGACACCTTCGCGGCCAGGGTCAGCGACACCGGCCCGCCCCGCTCCAGCAGTACCCACGCCGCGATCCGGCCCAGTTCGTCACAGGTACCCTCGACCGCCGCACCGCCGGGTGCCAACGCTCCACACAGGACACTCCAGGCGGGCGCCACCTCGGGTTCGCCGTACTGGCGCAGCACGTTCATCGCGCGCACGATGACCGGGCGCAGCCCCGCGAGTTCGAAGCCGCCGCGGGTGAAGGTGAGCCCGGGCGGGTCGGCGGACGGCTGGGCGGCGGCCACCCGTACCGGATCGATCTCGACGCCGACCACCCGCACGCCGGGCCGGACCGCGACCAGCCGGGCGCGAAGCTCCACAGTGGTCACTGGCGTGCTGCCGAAACCGAGGTCCACCACCAGCGGATCGGCGGCCCGGCGCAGCCGGTCGCCCAGTTCCGCACCGATCCACCGGTCCACCCGCCGCAACCGGTTCGGCCCGGTCGTCCCCCGCGTCACCGCACCGACAGCCCGCCCCGACCCCGCGGGAGTCACGGGAGGACGCGGTGGACTTTGTGCTGGGCGGCCTGGGCCAGGGGGCGGACGACCAGGCGGTCGATGTTGACATGGTGCGGGCGGGTGGCGCACCAGGCGATGCAGTCCGCGATGTCGTCGGCGACCAGCGGCTCGGCCACCCCCGCGTAGACCGCCTCCGCCTTCGCGGCGTCGCCACCGAACCGGTTGAGCGCGAACTCGTCGGTACGCACCATGCCCGGGTCGATCTCGATGACCCGGACCGGCCGGCCGCACAACTCCAGCCGCAGCGTCTCGGCGAGCGCGGTCTGCGCGTGCTTGGCCGCCGCGTACCCCGCGCCGCCCTCGTACACGATCAGGCCGGCGGTGGAGCTGAGCATGATGACCGTACCCGCGCCGGACGCCTCCAGCGCCGGCAGCAGGGCCTTGGTCACCCGTAGCGTGCCGAGCACGTTGACGTCGTACATCCACTGCCAGTCGCCGGCGTCCGCGGCCTCGATCGGGTCGCTGCCGCGCGCCCCGCCGGCGTTGTTCACCAGCAGCTCCAGGTCGCCGTCGAGGGCGGCCACCGCGGCGGCCAGGTCCGCGACCCCGGCGTCGGAGGTCACGTCGGCGGCGACCGGGGTGGCTTCGCCGCCGGCGCCGGTCACCTCCTTGGCGAGGGATTCGAGTCGCTGTATCCGGCGGGCGGCCAGGACGACGTGGTATCCCTCGGTGCCGAGCCTGCGTGCGGTGGCGGCGCCGATGCCGCTGGAGGCGCCGGTGACGACGGCGATGGGTCGCTCTGACATCCCCCGATCCTCGCACCCGCCGGCCGGGCGCGGCGCGTGTGGTCCGGCCCGGTACGCCAGATCCGGCGCAGCCCCGCCACGCCCAGGCACGCGAGCGCGAGTACGAGCGCGGCCAGCCCGGCGGTGCGGAGCGTGACCGCCCGCAGCACGTACCCCGCGGCCGGTATCCGGA
The DNA here is from genome assembly GCA_035278125.1 of Rugosimonospora sp. Lineage (GTDB taxonomy): Bacteria > Actinomycetota > Actinomycetes > Mycobacteriales > Micromonosporaceae > DATEJJ01. The sequence goes on along the minus strand of DATEJJ010000277.1, from coordinate 5,194 downwards.
ACAGGGTGTGCCCGACCCGCCCGGTCACCGGTACCCGCCAGCTCTCGGTGTCGTGGTTGGCGTCGCCCTTGGTGGTGACCTCGATCCAGCCGTCCGCCGCGTGTACCCGCACCACCCGGTGGGTCACCGGCATGTGCAGCAGCGGGTGGTTGAAGGTGACGATCTGGCCGGGCCGGATCTGCGTGGCCGGCATGGACCGGCTGAGCACCGCGTCCCCGGTCCGGATGGTCGGCGTCATCGAGCCGCTCTCGATCACCACCAGGCGTACCCCGAAGAGCCCCGCCACGATCATGGCGAGGGCGGCGACCACGACCAGACCCAGGATCGCGGACGCCGCCCGGTCCAGCCAGCCCCGGCGGCGCCGGGGCTGGCTGCGGTGCCGAGCACCTGTCATGTCGTCGTCAGGGTCCAGGTGAGCGCGATCGTGATGGTCTTGCCGCAGTACGTCGCGCAGCTGCTGTCGGCCGCGGGTAGGCCGCTGACGGTGAACTTGTACCAGGTGTTGGTGACCGGGCTGCTGATGGTGTACGCGCTGCCCGTCCAGGTCGCCAGGGTCGCGCCCTGGGTGCCGATGGTGGTGTTGGTACCGCTGCCCGGGTAGCTGGCACAGGAGCCGCTGTTGGTGTTGGTGCCGCCGGTGACCGAGACCGTGCCCGTGGTGTTGTACGTGGCCGCGGTCATGGTCAGCTCCGTCTGCAGCGTGGCCTGGCCGGCGCCGCCCAGGGCGGCGGACAGCTGCAGGCTGGACACCGAGGCGGTACCGGAGAAGTCCACGCCGATGCACTGCGTCGTCGCCGACGAGTTCGGCTCCAGGTTCGTCACGTTGAACAACGCGGTGCCGCTGGTCACCGCCGAGCCACCCTGGCCACCCTGGTTGTCCTGCAACAGGATGGTGTTGGTGGCGAACGTGTTGCCCGAGTTGGACGTGGTGACCGTCCACGCCGCCAGTGAGGCGGCCGCCAGTGCCGGGACCAGGCCCAGCGCCAGCAGTGCCGACAGCACCAGCTTCCGACCGCGGGTCAACACCCGCCGCCGGTGTACTCCACCGGTCCGCCTGCCGCGCACCCTACGCTCTCCCGACACTTCGCCTCCTACCCCCGTTACTGGTCGCCCCTCCGTTCGGCCGGGAGTGGGCCCGGCTGAGCGGGTAGGTGTGTTGCTTCCGGTTTTGCAACCGTCCGTCACTCCACTCGCCACTCAGTTCGGCCGGCCGGCAGTCGACCGGTAGAGATGTGTGGCAGATCGCGCGGTTGGCTGTGGCGCTGGCCACCGTCCCGCTGCTGGTGTCCGTGGCCGCGCTCGGGTCGGCGGCCGCGTGGGTGATCACGACCTCGAACAGCGGCAACCAGTTCGTGACCGCGTCCAGCTTCCCGAACTACACGACCTCGGTGACGAACGACGGGGCGTGGGCGTACCACCGGCTGGAGGAGTCACCCTCCTCGGCGTCCACACTGGCCGCGGCCGACTCGTCCGGCAACTCCCGTCCCGGTACCTACAGCGGCACCACCAACGGCCCGTCGACGTGGTGGAAGCTGGACGAGGACACCGGTACCACGGCCGGCGACTCGTCCGGCGGCGCCAACCCGGGTACCCTCACCAACTCGCCGTCGTGGGTGTCCGCGCCGAGCTCGTACGGGCTCAGCTTCAACGGCACCAGCAGCTACCTCGCCGGTACCAGCCCGGCGGTGCACACCAACGCCAGCCTGACCGTGGCGGCCTGGGTCAACCTCACCAGCACCTCGGGTAGCAACGACGGCGCGGCGGTCAGCCAGGGCGGCACCAACACCTTCGCCTACGCGCTGGTGTGGGACCAGGTCAGCAGCAAATGGGCGTTCGAGATGACCAACTCGGACGTGTCCAGCCCGACCGTGGTGAAGCAGTACTCCTCGGCCATGGCCACCACCGGCGTCTGGACCCACCTGGTCGGGGTGTACGACACGTCCGTCAACAAGACGTACCTCTACGTCAACGGGATCGTCATCGGCAACGCCACGAAGACGGTGAACTGGGACGCCACCGGCCCGCTACAGGCCGGGCGGGAGAAGACCGGCGGGGCGTGGGGCGGGTACTTCAACGGCGAGGTGGACGACGTGCGGGTGTACAACCGCGCGCTGTCCGCCACCGAGATCGCCAACCTGGCCGACGACGGCCCGATGGTGGAGTGGGACTTCTCCGAGTCGTCCGGCACGACCACGGCCGACGCGGGCTACGAGGCAGACACCGGCACGCTGGGCAGCGCGGCCTCGTTCGTGGCCGGCCACGTGGGCAACGCGGTCAGCATGAGCAACAGCAGCAACGGGTACGTGGTGGGGAACACCAGTGCGGTGCGTACCGACAAGAGCTTCAGCGTCTCGGCCTGGGTGTACCTGAACTCCTCAGGCACCGGGGTGGCGCGTACCGCGGTGGCCCAGGCGGGCACGAACAGCAGCGCCTTCATCCTCAAGTACGACTCCGGTGGTGGCTGGGCGTTCACGGCGCCGCAGTCCGATGTGGCCAGTCCCGGCATCGACCAGATCACCTCGATCAGCAACGCGTCCACCAACACCTGGGTGCACCTGGTCGGCGTGTTCAACGCCGGCGCGCAGACGATCCAGCTGTACGTCAACGGCACCAGCCAGGGCACCGCGTCCCATCTGACCGCCAACGCCTGGAACGCGACCGGCGCGCTGCAGGTGGGCCGGTCCCGGTTCGGCGGCGCGTACACCGACTCCTGGTGGGGGAAGATCGACAGTGTCCGGGTGTACCAGCGCGTGCTGTCCTCGTCCGACGTGTCCAACCTGTACAGCGACACCGAGCCGGCGTCCACCTTCACCGAGGCGGCCATGACCACCGGCGTGATCGGCGCGCTCCAGGGCACCTACCAGGGGCTGTCCAGCTCGAACGGCGCCGCGTTCGCGGGCAACGCCACGGCGTACAACAACACCAGCGTCGCCAACCCCACGACGTTCACCGTCGAGTGCTGGTTCAAGGTGTCCGGTACCGCCGGCGGCGAGCTGATCGGCTTCCACCAGACCACCTCGGGCAGCGGCGTCTCGCACGACCGGTCGCTCTATGTGGACAGTGGCGGCCAGGTCACCTTCGCCACGTACGTCAGTTCGGCGCAGTCGGTACGCAGTACGTCCACGTACAACGACGCCGCCTGGCACCACGCGGCCGCCAGCCTCGGCGCGGCCGGGATGAAGCTGTACATCGACGGCGCCCTGGTCGCCTCCAGCGCGACCACCACCGCCGGGAACTACACCGGCTACTGGCGCTGGGGCGGCGGCGACCTGACCAACATGCCGAACCGCCCGACCGACGACTACCTGACCGGCAGCGTGGACGAGGTGGCCATCTACACCACGCAGCTCACCGACACCCAGATCAAGCTGCACTACCAGCGGAACTACTGACCACCGGGCCGATCGTGAGCCGGTTGCGACCGGTCAGCTTGGAGTGGTACAGCGCCTGGTCGGCCACCTCCACCAGCTCCTGCGGCCCGCGTACCGGCGGCTCCCAGGTGGCCATGCCCAGGCTGACCGTGACCGGTACCGCGTCCCGCGCGTCCGCGATCGCCAGCCGGATCCGCTCGCCCAGCTGCCGCGCCGCGTCCGGCCCGGTGTCCGGCAGCAGGATCGCGAACTCCTCGCCGCCGTACCGGGCGACCAGGTCCCGCGCCCGGCAGGTACGCCGGATGTGGCCGACCACCTGGCGCAGCACCTCGTCCCCGGCCGCGTGCCCGTGCTTGTCGTTGACCTGCTTGAAGTGGTCGACGTCGAGCATCAGCAGGGTCAGCGACGCGCCGTCCTGGGCCCGCCCGCACTCCAGCTCCAGCCGCTCGTCGAAGGTGCGCCGGTTGGCCGCACCGGTCAGCCCGTCCGTGCTGGCCAACTCGTAGACCTGGCGCAGCAGCGCGGCGTTGAGCAGGGCGAGCGAGGCGTGCGAGGCGAACCGCTCGATCATCGCGAGGGTACGCTGCTCGATCCGCGAGCCGCGGCGCAAGCCGTACTCGAAGCACAGCACGCCGATGCCGCGGCCGTCGGCGCGCAGCGGTACCAGGCCGACGTTGCGGGCGCCCGGGAAGGCCCAGGCCAGCCACGGGTCGCGGACCGGATCGGCGGTGGCCACCAGCAGCGTCGCGCCGTCCCGCAGCACCTGGGCGATGAGCGCGTCACCGGCGGGCGAGAACGGCGTGCCGGTACCGTCCGGGGACAGCCCGACCCCGCGGCAGGCCAGCGGCGCGGCCCGGCCGCCGTCCACCTCGATCAGCGCGATCCGCTCCAGCGTGAAGTCGTCCGCGAGCGCGTCGATGAAGGTACCGGCGACCTCGTGCGGGAGCGCGGCCTGCTCCAGCCGCCAGCCCAGCCGGGCCAGCGCCCGCATGTCGTACCCGTGCCGGCGCAGCTCCCGCTCGTTGACCGCGCCGAAGCTGGCGGTGGTGACCGCGGCCAGCCAGAGCACCGCGGTGAACAGGGCGACCTGGGTACCCGCGCCGGCGTGCGGCGGGAGCGCGGGCAGGATACCGCCGCGCAGCTCCTGGTCCAGCCACAGCAGCAGGGTGTGCCACATGGCCAGCTTCAGGCCGGTACGGAAGCTGGCGAGCAGGGTCACCGTGATCAGGTGGAGCACCACGATGTACCGGAACGGCGTGAGCAGCCCGCCGGGCGAGTACGCCACCGCCGCCAGGTACACGCCGTCGGCGAGCAGCAGGAACCCGGAGTACGCCAGCCCGGCCTTGCGGCGCAGTCGCAGCACCGGGCTGCCGAGCAGGGACAGGCCCAGGTACGCCGCGGTGAGCCCGGCCAGCCAGGCACCCGGGAGCGCCCGGTACGCCGGCAGCGCCAGCCAGTACCCGGCGGCGACCGCGACCATGGCGAACCGGAACAGCTGCAGGTACCGGATCCGGTCCCCGATCGGCACGAGAATGTCGCTGTCCCGCGACGCCCTCCGCTCACTCATTGTCCGATCTCCGATCGATCGACGAACTCAAGATCAGCTGGACGCTTCACCGGCGCCCGCGCGAGCTTCGGGTCCTGCCGGTCGATCCGGTTCTGCACCAGCAGGAACAGCAGGACGATGGCGAGGGCGCCGAGGCTGATGGTGCCGGCCTTGCCCGCGGGTACCACCACGTTGTGCAGCACCTTGCGGGACAGGTCGCGCAGCTCGGCCAGCACGGCCGCGGGCCCCGACGGGGTGGCGCGGCGCTTCGGCGGGG
>DATEJJ010000276.1:0-7805 GCA_035278125.1 Rugosimonospora sp. | reverse complement strand
GCTACGCGGGCACAGGTATCGCGGGCACAGGCATCACGGGCACCGGCATCACGGGCACGGGCATCGGGGCTGCCGGCACAGGCGCCGCAGGAGGAGACGTTGCGGGCACAGGTACCGTGGGCATAGGCACTGTGGGCACGGGCATCGCGGGCGCAGGCGCCACCGCTCCGAGCGCCGTGAGCGCAGGCAACGCAGTCACGGGCGCCGCCGGCCTAGGTGCTACCGGCACAGGCATCCCGGGCACAGGCATCGCGGCCACAGGCGTCGCAGGCACAGGCGTCGCAGGCACCGGCATCGCGGCCACGGACATCCCGAGCACCAGCATCCCGAGCACAGGCATCCCGAGCACAGGCATCGCAGGCACGGGCATCCCGGGCACAGGTGTCGCCGGCACAGGCGCGGGAGGTGCCAGCGGAGCGGGCACAGGCGCTGCCGGCATCGGCTCGGCAGGGTCAGGCGCCGCGGGAACGGGCGCGGCGGGAGCGGGTGCAGGCGGACCGGGTGGCGCGGGATACGGCGCCGGCGCGGGCACGGCTGGTGCTGCCGCATTGGCCAACGGCGCTGGCTCCGGAGCCGGAATGCCCGGCGGGGACCTGGCGCAGTTCAAGGGGCAAGGTCTCCTGAGTTCATCTCAGACCATCGGCGGGGCAGGACTCAGCACCACGTCCACAGTGGACACGGTGGCCGTACCCTCGATGGGGTTGCAGGCGACCGATGCTGGCCTGCTCGCGGCGGCGAGCGCCGTCGGTGCCGGGACGCCCATCACCGCCGCGACACCGCTGTCCGCACCGACCGCGGCGCCGGCACCGGCTGCGCCGGCCACCCAGCTCGCCGCGCGGATCCTGCCGCTGCGGCACGAGCCGGACGGCATCCACCAGCTCACTGTCCACATGCACCCGGCCGACCTGGGGCCGGTGAGCCTGGTGGCCGAGGTGCGAAACGGCGCGGTCCGGTTGCAGCTGACCGGCGGCACCGAGGTGGCGCACCACGCGCTGCGCGAGGCGCTGCCGGAGCTGCGGCAGCAGCTGAGCCAGGCCGGGCTGGAGTGCTCGGTGGACCTGCGGCAACGGAACCAGGATGCCGGCACCGCTCAACAGTGGGCGGCACCGGGCCGACAGGGGTTCGGTAGCGATGCCGAGCCCGAGCTGGCGCGGCCGGTTGCGGCCGAGCCGCCGACCACGCCCGCGCGGAACCGCGCCGGGCAGCTCGATCTGCACGTCTGACCTTCGCAAGGAGTTCAATGCTATGACCAATCCGATCACCGCCGGGAGTACCGCCCCGAGCCTGTGGAGCACGCCGGGCACGTCGAGCAGCGGCAAGCAGACCCTCGACCAGGACGCGTTCCTCAAGCTTCTCGTGGCGCAGCTCGAATACCAGGACCCGTCGAAGCCGGCTGACAGTACGGCGTTCATGGCGCAGACCGCACAGTTCACTCAGGTGGAGACGCTCCAGGAGATCTCGAAGGAGCAGCAGCAGCTGGTATCGGCGCAGCTGATGCAGAGCGCCAGTGCCATGGTCGGGCGCACCGTCAGCTACACGAGTGCGGACGGGACCCTCGGAACCGGGGTGGTCACGTCGGCCACCTTCGGCACCGGCGAACCGACACTCCGCGTCGGTACCACCGACGTTCCTCTGTCGACGGTGACCAAGGTCGCCTGAAGACTCGATCCAACATACACCCCAGGGGAAAGAGGCTCCACATGCTCCGCTCACTCTTCGCCGGCATCAGCGGTCTGCGCGCGCACCAGCAGATGATGGACGTGACGGCGAACAACATCGCGAACATCAACACCACGGGTTTCAAATCGAGCACGACCACGTTCGAAGACACGCTCAGCCAGCTGGTCACCGCGGCCGGCGCGCCGACGGCGAACCTGGGCGGCACCAACCCGGCTCAGGTCGGCCTCGGTGTGCGGCTCGGCGCGATCAGCACCAACTTCGCGCAGGGCGCGGCACAGACCACGGGGCGCAACACCGACCTGATGATCCAGGGTGACGGCTTCTTCGTGGTACGCGACGGCTCGCAGCAGCTGTACACGCGCAACGGCGCGTTCTCGTTCGACACCAACGGGTTCCTGACCACCACGGGTGGTGCGTTCGTGCAGGGCTGGAAGGCGACGAACGGTGTGGTCACCACGACCACCGCGCCGACCGACGTGCAGCTGCCGATCGGTACGGTGCTGCCGCCCTCGGCCACCACCACCGCCACGGTCTCCGGCAACCTACCCACCAACGCGAGTACCACCACGCCGTACACCACGTCGATCACGGGGTACGACTCGCTGGGCAACCCGTTCACGCTGACGACCTCGTTCACGTACAGCAGTACCACGGGCTGGTCGGCCACGGTCAGCGACGGTACCAACACCTCAGCGGCCGCATCGGTCACGTTCACCAACGGCGCCGCACCGTCACCGTCCACATTGACCCTCAACGGCATCACCGTGGACATCTCGGGTGTCACCAACTACTCCGGCGCCAGTACCATCGCCACGGTCAACCAGAACGGGTACGGGCTGGGCTCGCTACAGTCGTTCAGCATCTCGCAGGACGGCATGCTCGTCGGCGTGTTCTCCAACGGGCTCAAGCAGACGCTCGCGCAGGTCTGCCTGGCCACCTTCAACAACCCGATGGGCCTGGAGAAGGTGGGCGACTCGATGTACCAGACCACGGCCAACTCGGGTACCCCGCAGCTGGGCCAGGCCGGCAGCGGCGGGCGCGGCGTGTTGCAGGGCGGCGCGCTGGAGATGTCCAACGTGGACCTCGCACAGGAGTTCACCAACCTGGTGATCGCCCAGCGCGGCTTCGAAGCGAACTCGAAGGTGATCACCACATCCGACGAGCTGCTCCAGGACCTGGTCAACCTCAAGCGGTAATCGGGCAGCGCCGGTCCAACCGCCGGCGCTTTGCCTCAGCTGTACACCCCTGATGTCGATGAGCGAGGTAGGCCCACGGACGGGTTCTTGCGGCACCGGCCAGCCAAGGATGGACTGTCGTGATACTTGTGACGCGCCTCAACGGGGCAGCCTTCGCGCTGAACCCCGATCTCATCGAGCGGGCCGACAGCACACCCGACACCGTCGTCACGCTGGTGGACGGCACGAAGTACGTCATCGCCGAGTCGGTGCCGGACTTCATCGAGCTCGTCCGCCAGTACCGCGCGTCCGTCATCGCCGAGGCGCACCGGCAGGTCGACGAGCCGGCCGACCCGCGGCGGGGCGGCGCGCAGCGCACCGACGGTACCGGGACCCAGTCCAGCGCCGGGCACCGACCCCGGGCCATCGGCGACGAGCATGAGACGGCCGCCAAGGTCGTCCCGTTGCATCCCCGGGAGCGGTAATGGATCCGGCCACAATCGCCGGCATTCTCCTCGCGTTTGCCATGATCTTCGGTTCGCAGATCATGGAAGGCGGGGACCCTTCATCGATCATTCTCATCCCGCCACTCATGCTCGTACTCGGTGGGACCTTCGGCGCCGCCATGGCCGGTGGCATCCTGAAAGACGCCACCGGCGTGGTGGGCCAGCTCAAGCGCGCGTTCACCGGCAAGCCGACCCCGCCCGGCCCGCTGGTCGAGTCGATGGTGAAGATGGCGGAGCGGGCGCGGCGCGAGGGCCTGCTGGCGCTGGAGGACGCGGCCAAGGAGATCGAGCACCCGTTCCTGCGCCGGGGCCTGCTGCTGGCGATCGACGGTACCGACCCGGAAGAGCTGAACGAGATCCTGCACGGCGAGGTGGACGCGAAGCGCAAGGCGGACAACTCCGGCGCCAAGATCTTCGCGGACATGGGCGGGTACGCACCCACCATCGGCATCATCGGTACCGTCCTCGGCCTGGTGCACGTGCTGTCGAACCTGAGCGAGCCGGCGGAGTTGGGCAAGCTCATCGCCAGCGCGTTCATCGCCACGCTGTGGGGTGTGCTCACCGCCAACGTGATCTGGCTGCCCATGGGCAACCGGCTCAAGCGCCTGTCCGAACTGGAGTGTGCGCAGATGGAGCTGGCCATCGAGGGTGTCATGGCGATACAGGCGGGTGCGAACCCGCGCCTGGTTGCCCAGCGCCTCAAGAGCCTGCTCCCGCCGGACGCGATCGAGCAGAAGGACAAGGCGGCCTGACGGATGAGCCGTAAGAGTGTCAGGCCGAAGCGCAAGAAGCATGAGGCGCATGAGGAGCATGTCAACCACGAGCGTTGGCTGGTCACCTACGCGGACATGCTCACCCTGCTCATGGTGCTGTTCATCGTGATGTTCGCGATGAGCCAGGTGGACGCCAAGAAGTTCGCGCTGCTGAAGGAGGGCCTGGCGATGGGGTTCGGCGGACCCACCGCCACCATCGTGCAGGACAGCGGTCCCGTCTCCCAGGGCGGCGCGGCCGACGCCGAGATCGCCTCCCTCGATCCCGGCGTGGACGCCGCCATCTCCGGTGCCAGCGGTACGGGCGGCCAGTCGCAGTCCTCGCAGCAGGCGGCCCAGCAGGCGGCACAGAAGGCGGTGGCAGCGGCCGGCCGGGCTCAGGCCGAGCAGCAGGCCGCCGATGCCAGCAACGAGCTGAACAACCTGCAGCAGGCACAGAAGCAGATCAGCGAGGCGCTGAAGAAGAACGGCATCAACGACAGCGTGCTGTACACCATCGACCAGCGCGGTCTGGTGATCCACGTGCTGTCCAGCTCGGTGGTGTTCGCCGGCAACCGCGCCGACCTGCTCCCCGGCGGCCAGCGCATCCTGGACGCGATGGCGCCGACGCTGCGCAAGCTGCCCAACGACATCGAGGTCGACGGGCACACGAACCAGCTGCCCGGACCCACCCTCTACTACCCGTCGGCCTGGGAGCTGTCCACCGCGCGGGCGTCCACTGTGGTCAGGTACCTGATCCAGCTGGGCATGTCGCCGGACCGGCTGACCGCGGCGGGATTCGCCGGTACCCGGCCGCTGTACCCGCCGAGCGACCCGCGCTCGGTCACCCGTAACCGCCGCGTCGACATCGTGGTGCTGTCCGCACTGCCCACCGACGAGCGGGCCTTGATGGCGCGAATGGCCCAGTGACGGCCGGGAGGAGGCAGCTGTGAGCGACAAGAAGGAGGCCGACAAGGACGGCCAGGAGCCCAAGAAGAGCAAGAAGCTGCTTCTGATCATCGTGGCCGTGGTGGCGCTGGTGATCGCGGGAGCGGGCGGGTACATGATGTTCGCGGGCGGGAGCAGCAAGGGCGCCAAGCCCGCGAAGCCCAAGCCGGTACCGGGCACCGTGCTCGCGCTGGACGCGTTGACGGTGAACCTGGCCGGCGGGCACTACCTGAAGGTGAAGCTGGCGCTGCAACTGACCGCGTCCGCGGACCCGAAGACCGATGGCAGCCAGGCGCTGGACCTGGCCATCACCGAGTTCAGCGACCTCCCCATGTCCGACCTGTCGTCCGAGACGGGCCGGGAGAAGGTCAAGGCCGCCCTGCTGGAGAAGGTCGGCGCCGCGTACGAGGACAAGGTCATGGACATCTACTTCACGCAGTTCGTCATGCAGTAGCACTCAGCGTCCCGTTTTCGCCCTCCCGTACCGCCGCCGTTCGCGGAACGGGACGGGATTTCTCAACCCGGTCACGACCGGACCGATGGGTACGCCGTGACCCAGTTGTCGTCGGCGGCTCCACCGGGCCGTGCGCCCAGCCGGATGGCAAGGCGTACGCGCAAGACCGGTCCGCAGCCGTACGACTTCCGCCGGCCCATCAAGCTGTCCCGCGAGCACATCCGGATGCTGCAGATCGCGTACGAGACGTACGCGCGCGGCTGCGCCACCCTGCTCACCAGCCGCCTGCGTACCCTCTCCTCGGTCACCCTGCTCGCCATCGAACAGCTCACCTACGACGAGTACGTCGAGACGCTCAGCAGCCCCACGATGATGTGCTCGATCACGCTCGACCCGCTGCCCGGCGTCGCGCTGATGGAGCTGTCCCTCGGTACCGGCATGGCCGCCATCGACCACCTGCTCGGCGGGCCGGGTGGACCGCAGCCGCAGCGTCCCCCGACCGACCTGGAGATGCCGCTGCTGCGCGGGATTCTGGACCGGATGCTCAGCGAGTTCAAGTACGCCTACGAGTCCCTTGTGGAGCTTGCGCCGGCGCTCGGCACCATCGAGTACAACCCGCAGTTCGTGCGTACCTTCGCGCCCAGCGACGCGGTGGTGGTCGCCTCCTTCGAGATGCGTGTCGGCGCCGAGGAGTGCGTGGCCACCATCTGCCTGCCGTTCAACATGATCCTGCCGGTACTGCAGACCGGCGACGCGGACGCGGAGCTGACCGCGAGCGAGGCGGACGCGCGGCGTACCGCGCAGATCAACCTGACCGCCGGGCTGGAGAGCGTACCGCTGGGCGTGTCCGTGCGGTTCCTGCCGGTGCGCATGCGCGCCGAGGACGTGGTGGACCTGCAGATCGGCGACATCGTCCCGCTCAACCATCCGGTCACGCAGCCGCTCACCATCACCGTCAACGACAACACGTTCGCGTACGCGGTACCCGGTAACCAGGGCAAGCGCCTGGCCTGCCTGGTGGTACCCGCCCCCACAGAGGAGACCCGCCGATGAGCACCATGACCGTCCCCGCCGAGCGGCTGGACCTCGCCCGCGCGGCGGCCAAGGCGGCCCTGGCCGTACTGCCGGCGAGCCGGCCGCTGCTCGTGGGCGACCCGAGCGAACTGCCGCAGGCGCCGCTCGCCGGCCAGGCGGTGACCGCCCGGTTCTCCGGCGCGGCCACCGGCGAGGTCGTCGTGGTGGTGGCCCAGGATCTCGCCGACGCCCTGCGCAACAGCCCGCTCGGCGAGCTGGACCTGGCCAAGGCGGTGGGTCCGGCGCTGGACGCGGCGGCCGGTGCGTTCGGCCCGGTGGTGGTGGATCCGGGGCAGGCGCTCGACCCGCACGTGGCGCTGGAATCCCTTGGCGCCAAAGGCGATCCGGTCTACGTACCGCTAGTGGACGACGACGAGACCGTGGCGTCGGTGGCGATCGTGCTGACGCCATGGCCCGACCCGCAGCCGTCCGCCGCGGCCGCGGCGGTACCGCAGGCGGCGCAGCCAGCCTCGTCCCGCGGCGGGCTGGACCTGCTGCACGACGTGGAGATGGAGGTGTCGGCCGAGCTGGGCCGCACCCAGATGAGCGTGCGGGAGCTGCTGCAGCTGGCCCCCGGCGCGGTGGTGGAGCTGGACCGGGCCGCCGGAAGCCCGTCCGACCTGCTCGTCAACGGCCGGCTGATCGCGCGCGGCGAGGTGGTCGTCATCGACGAGAACTTCGGCATCCGGATCACCGAGATCGTCCCACCCGGCGGCGAACGGTCCTGACCGGCCATGCTGGAACTGCTGCTGCGCATCGGCTTCTCCCTCACCGTGGTGCTGGGGCTGATGTGGCTGCTGGCCCGGGCCGCCCGCCGGCCGCTGTCCCGCCGCGGCGCGGGCAACGCGGTGACGGTACTGTCGCGGGCGCCGCTGACCCGGGGGGCGTCGATCGCGGTGGTACAGGTGGACGAGCGGGCGCTGATCCTCGGCGTGACGGAGAACCAGGTGAGCCTGCTCGGCGAGGCGGACGCCGCAGCGCTGCGACCGGTGGTGGTGGAGCGGCCGGACCCGGTGCGGGCCGAGTCCGGCGGTGCGTTGCAGGGCTCGGCACTGTCACCACGCACCTGGGCGCGGGCGCTGGAGTTCCTGCGCGAGCGGACGGTACGCCGGTGACCCGGTGGGTGCTCGCGCTGACCGTGGCCTGGATCGCGGTACTGCTCGGCGCCGCCGCACCCGCCGCCGCCACCCCGCCGCGCGCCCCGCTGTCCACTGTGGTC
>DATEJJ010000275.1:0-2873 GCA_035278125.1 Rugosimonospora sp. | reverse complement strand
GCCGGCCGATCGGGTTCGCCGGGCGGCGTTACGGCGTCGTCCACGGATCCGGCGGGACGGTCAGCAGCAGCACTGCGGCATCAGCCGTGTGGTGTAGCCCTGGTGGTGGACCAGCACGGCCACCTCGCCGGTCACCGGGCGGCGCCCGGATCGCGGACCGCGGCGACGAGCTGCTGGAGCAGCAGGCCGGTATCGTCGAGACCGCCGGTGGCGTGCCCGGCGTCGAGCAGCCTGTCCGCCTCGCGCAGCAGCGCGTCGACGCTCAGCGGCGCCGGCCCGGGCCGGGCGCCGGTGACCAGCACGCTGGCGCTGTTCTGGTAGGTGTCGTCACCGGTCCACTCGGCCAACAGGCAGGCCAGCGCGTCGCTGGTCTGCGCGTCGGTGACCATCGCCGGGGTGAACGCCGCCAGGTCCACGCCCAGCGCCTCGGCCAGGTCCCCGGCTGGGATGTCGGCCTGGTGAACCTCGGTGACGGTCCACGACACGGTGATCGGGTGTCGTCGCTGCATGCTCTGCTCCCCTTCCACATCGGGCTTCTGTCCGTGGGTGCGGTCTGCTTGCCGAGCAACCCCACCACCAATAATGATACCCTCTGTCCACTGTAGACGGTAGGGGTTGGGGTGCGGGAACGGGCGTGCGGGTGCCGGTTTCGGCTCAGTCGGTGTCCGGGTCGAACAGCGGGATCATCTCCTGCACGGGCGCGTGGCGGGCCCGCTGGCGCTGCTGGTCGCCCCAGCCGGTGGCCGCGCGGGGGCAGTTGCGCTCCCACTTGGTCAGCCCGTGCGGGCACAGGCCGCCGCGGTGGCGGGCCCCGGCCGACCAGGAGGCCGAGTCGACGCTTTCCAGCAGGCCACCGACGAGGTCCAGCACCCGGCCTTTGACGCCGAAGCCGTGCAGCCGGTGCAGCCCGGCGGCGTACAGGGTGCGGATGATGTCGGCGGCCTCGGCCGCCGGCCGGCCGACCAGCGCGCCCACGCCGACGACGAGCTGCTCGGCGCGCAGGTCGAGGCCGGCCGCCCGGTACATGGCCAGGTGGCGCAGGTAGCCGGCGGCGGTCAGCCCGGTGAGCACGGCGATGACCGGCACCGTCGGGGCCAGCGCGCGCAGCCGCTGCACCGAGGCGATGGTGCGCCGCTGGTGTTCGGCCTCGGTCAGTCCGGTGGCCTCAAGCAGCGCCGGCCGGCAAGGCCAGTCCTGCGGGGCGGCCCAGGCCAGGTGCCCGATCTCGCGGGCGTATCGGGTCAGGTCGGCGGCGTACTGCTCGGCGCTGATGGTCCAGGTGCCGTGCTGGGCGATCTCGGTGTAGGCGCGGGAGTCGCACACCCACGGGGCGGTCGCGGCCGGCAGCGTCCTGGCCGCGCGCAGCCGCCCGTAGGAAACCAGCAGCCGGGTGCCCCACCAGAACGCGTGCACGTCGGCGCCGAGCCACACGGTCGGGCCCGGCCCGTCCGCCAGCACCACCGGGGGCGCCGCCTGCGCGGGCCGGCCGATGTGGACATTGATGCGCTTCTGCTCGCCGTTGCCCCGGGCGCCTTCGTACACGTCCTGCACGTACACGTCGAGGGTGCGCAGCGCCGCGTCCAACCGGGCCAGGTACGGGCGGGGCAGCAGCGCGTACACCTGCGCGCCCCAGTCGATGCCCAGGGCGAGCGCCTGCGCGGCCAGCGTCGCGGCGGTGACGCTGCCCGGCTTTCCCATGCGCAGGTCGTAGGGCTCCAGCACCTGATCCGGCTCGACCAGCCCGTAGCGGGCGGACAGGATCAGCACCCGGGCCGGTCCCAGGCCGGCCTGCTCGTCGGCGGCCGCGCACTGCTGCGCGTGGTGCAGGGTGTGGCGGAACATGCTGCCCGTATACAGCTCCCGCGCGGGCGCCGGGCGGTCCAGCTTGGCGCCGCCGCACGGGATGACGTAGGTGATACCCGGGTACCCGGGCGCCGGCTCGTCGACGGGCACGCCCGCGCCGAGGGTGGCGGCGGTCAGGTCGACGGCGGTCATGACCGGCCCCCGCCGGCGGCGTCGAACAGGCTGAGCTGTTCGACCTGCGGGTACAGCGCCGGGATCGTCTCGGCCAGCAGCCGGGCCATGGTGAACCGCAGCGCCTCGGGGTTGAGGTCGCCGCCGTAGAAGCGACGCCGGGTGGCCAGGCAGGCCACCGCCGTGGTGCCCGAGCCGACAAACGGGTCAGCGACCAGGTCGTTCTCGTCGGTGGTGGAACGGATCACCCGCGACACCAGGGCCGGGGCCAGGGCGTTGTCGTAGCGCAGCAGACCGCGCCGCCGTTCCTCGGCGATGTCGGTCCACACATCGACCGCGTAGATCTCCCCGCCGCGACCGCGGGGCATCTCCTCGGGCCGGTGGAAGGTGCGCAGCGGCGAGTCCAGCGGCCCCCGGGTCAGCAGGCTCACCACGTGGTGCTGGTGGACGAACCGGCGCGTCGAGTACAGCCCGAACTGGCGGGCCACCGCGATCGAGTTGACGTAGGTCAGGCCGGCGACGTCCTCGGCCACCACCTGGATGCGGGCGGCCTGCTGCGCGCCGGTGACCACGGCCAGGTACCCGCCCGGGCGCAGCGCCGCCCCGGCCGCCGCGATCCAGGTCGCGGTGAACTCGGCGTAGCGCTCGGGGTCGACCTCGACGTACCCGCCGACCACCTGGTCGTGGTCACGGCCGTAGGTGCGCCGGTACGCCGAGCGGGCATCGGCGCGGCCCAGCGCCCACGGCGGGTCGGCGACGATCAGGTCGATCGGCTCGTCGGCCCGGGCCAGGACATCGGCGGCCGCGCCGAGCACGAGCTCCACCTGCGACGCCTCGGCGGGCAGGTAGACCAGCAACGCCCGGCGCGGCCGCGCGGCGCTGCCCTCGATCAGCCAGGC
>DATEJJ010000274.1:0-8796 GCA_035278125.1 Rugosimonospora sp. | reverse complement strand
AGCAGCGCGGTCGGCGTGGCCAGGCCGAGCGCGCACGGGCACGCGATGATGAGCACCGCCACCGCGGCGGTGAACGCGGCCGGCGCGCCCCGACCGGCGAGCAGCCAGCCCGCCAGCGTCGCCAGGGACAGCGCGATCACGGCGGGTACGAACACCCCGGAGATCCGGTCGGCCAGCCGCTGTACCCGCGCCTTGCCGTGCTGCGCCTGCTCCACGAGACGGGCCATCTGGGCCAGCTGGGTCTCGCCCCCGACCCGGGTGGCGCGTACCACGAGCCGCCCGCCCGCGTTGACCGTGGCGCCCACCACCGGGTCGCCCGGGCCCACCTCCACCGGTACTGACTCGCCGGTCAGCATGCTGGCGTCGACCGCGGAGGTACCCTCCGTCACCACGCCGTCGGTGGCCACCTTCTCCCCCGGCCGTACCACGAACCGTTCCCCCACGCGCAGGTCACCGGCGGGTACCCGCTGCTCGGTGCCGTCCCGCAGCACCGCGACGTCCTTGGCGCCCAGCTCCAGCAGGGCCCGCAGCGCGGCGCCCGCCCGGCGCTTGGCCCGCGCCTCGAAGAACCGGCCGGCCAGGATGAACACGGTCACCGCGGCGGCCACCTCGAAGTACAACGCGTCGGTCCGGCCGGTCAGCAGCGCCACCACCGACCAGGTGAAGGCGGCGAGGGTACCGACGCTGATCAGCGTGTCCATGGTGGCGGCCGCGTGCCGCGCGTTGGCCAGCGCGGCCCGGTGGAACGGCCAGCCGCCGTACCCGACGACCGGCGTGGCCAGTACCGCCGCCACCCACCCCCAGCCGGCGGGCCGCACCATGCCGAGCACCACCACCGGTACCGCGAGCACCAGGCTGGCGAGCAGCCGGCGCCGCCCGTCGTCCACAGTGGACGTCTGCGCCACGGGCAGCCGCGCGGTGTACCCGGTCTGCTCCACCACCGCGATCAGGTCGGCCGGCGCCACGCCCGGCGGGTACGCGACGCTCGCCTTCTCGGTGGCGAAGTTCACCGTCGCGGTGACCCCGTCCAGGCGGTTGAGCTTCTTCTCGATCCGGGCCGCGCACGAGGCGCAGGTCATCCCGCCGATCTCCAGCTCGACCTGGTTGCTCATCCGGACACCAGTTCGTAGCCGGCCTCGTCGACGGCCGCCCGTACCGCGTCGAGGTCCAGGTCCGCGGCGCTGGTCACGGTCACCTCGCCGTTGGCCAGCTCCACGTCCACCCGCTCGACCCCGGGCAGCGCGCCCACCTCGCCGGAGACCGCCCGTACGCAGTGCCCGCAGGTCATTCCCCGCACCCGGTACGTCTTCGTGATCATCTGATCCCCCTCAGGACCGGACCAGCCGGGCGATCGCGTCGCTGGCCTCGCGTACCTTCTCCTGCGCCCGGTCGCCGCCCTCGCGCGCCGCGTCCACCACGCAGGTGCTCAGGTGCTCCTCCAGCAGCGAGAGCGAGAACGCCTGCAGCGCCTTGGTCGCGGCGGCCACCTGGGTCAGCACGTCGATGCAGTACTTGTCCTCCTCGACCATGCGCTGCAGCCCGCGCACCTGGCCCTCCACCCGGCGCAGCCGCGCCAGGTAGTCCTGCTTACGGTTGGTGTAACTGGCCACCGCGCACGCTCCCGGGTCGATCAGGCCCCTACCATACCCCCCCAGGGTAGCAGCGTGCGGTCGCGCCGCCTAACCGGAGACACGGTTCCGTTTGGTACCCTCGCTGGATGGCACCAGGACAGGGGTTGCGCGCCGACGCCCGGCGCAACCGCGAGCGGATCGTCGCCGCGGCCCGGGCCGTGTTCGCCGAGCGCGGCCTGGACGTGTCCCTGGACGACATCGCCGAGCGGGCCGGCGTCGGCATCGGCACCCTGTACCGGCGGTTCCCGTCCCGGGAGGAGCTGGTCGCCGCGGTCTTCGAGGCCAAGCTGCGGGAGTACGCGGGCGCGGCCGAGGAGGCGCTGCCGGCGGCCGGTACCTGGGCCGGCTTCACCGCGTTCGTGGAGCGGATCTGCGCGATGCAGGCCGCCGACCGGGGCTTCACCGACCTGGTCACCATGTCGCTGCCCGGCTCGCCCGAGGCGCAGCGGCTGCACCGGCGCGCGCAGTCGGCCACGGTCGACGTGATCCAGCGCGCCCAGGAGGCAGGCGTGCTGCGCGAGGACTTCGTTCCGGAGGACCTCCTCCTGATCCTCATGGCGAACGCGGGCGTGGTCCGGGTGACCCGCGACGTGGCGCCGCACGCGTGGCGCCGGACCCTCGCCCTGATGCTGGAAGCCTGCCGTGCCGGGCACACCGGCCCGCTGCCCGCGGCGCCCACGGCCGCCCAGGCCCGCCGCGCCATGGCCGCCTACGCCTGTACCAGCCGCATCAGCCCGGCACCCAGGTAGCCCCGTCTCAGCGGGGCGCCATCCGGATCGCCCCGTCGAGGCGGATGGTCTCCCCGTTCAGCATCGGGTTGGCCAGGATGTGCAGCACCAGCGCCGCGTACTCGGCCGGGTCGCCGAGCCGGGACGGGTGCGGCACCTGCTGGCCCAGCGACGTGATGGCCTCCTCTGGCAGCCCGGCCAGCATCGGCGTGTGGAACAGGCCAGGGGCGATGGTCATCACCCGGATCTTCAGGCTGGCCAGGTCGCGGGCGACCGGCAGGGTCAGGCCGACCACGCCGCCCTTGGACGCGGCGTACGCGGCCTGGCCGATCTGGCCGTCGAAGGCGGCGATGGAGGCGGTGTTCACGATGACCCCGCGCTCCTCCCCCACCGGCTCGGTGGCCGCGATCCGCTCGGCCGCCAGGCGCAGCACGTTGAACGTGCCGATCAGGTTGACGTTGACCACCTTGGCGAACGCCGCCAGCGGGAAGGCGCCCGCCTTGCCCACCGTACGGATCGCGTTGCCGATGCCGGCGCAGTTGACCGCCACGCGCAGGGTACCCAGTTGCCGCGCCGCGTCCAGCGCCGCGCCCACGTCAGACTCGCTGGTCACGTCGGCGGGTGCGAACGCCACGCCCGCGCCGAGCTCCTTGGCCACCGCCTCGCCCGGTGACGAGGGGAGGTCGACCACTACCACCTTGGCGCCGGCCGCGCGCAGCGCCCGTACCGTCGCCAGGCCCAGACCGGAGGCGCCACCCGTCACCAGGGCGACCGCGTTGCTGATATCCACCAGCAGCAGCATAGCGGCGGGGTGGCGGGCGTACGATCCGGTCCATGGTGTATTACCGGTCGCTCGGTGACGTCCCGTCGAAGCGCCACACCCAGCACCGGACGCCCGACGGCGGGCTGTACTACGAGGAGCTGGTGGGCGAGGAGGGCTTCTCGGCCGACTCGTCGCTGCTGTACCACAAGGGCCTGCCGTCCGCGATCGTGGACGCGACCCCGTGGACCCTCCCGGATCTGTCCACTGTGGCCAATCATCCGCTGCTGCCCCGGCACCTGCGGCTGCACGAGCTGTCCGGCGGCGCGGAGTGGAAGCGGCACGACGCGGTCACCGACCGGCGGCTGGTACTGGGCAACGCGGACGTGCGCATCTCGTACGTGGTGGCCGGGGAGGCGTCCCCGCTGTACCGCAACGCGCTCGGCGACGAGCTGGTGTACGTCGAGTCGGGTGCGGCCGTGGTGGAGACCGTGTTCGGCGCGCTGAGCGCCCGCCAGGGCGACTACGTGCTGCTGCCCCGCGCCACCACGCACCGCTGGGTACCCGCCGGGGACGGACCGCTGCGCGGGTACGCGATCGAGGCGAACAGCCACATCGCGCCGCCGAGGCGGTACCTGTCCCGCTTCGGGCAGCTGCTCGAACACGCGCCGTACTGCGAGCGCGACCTGCACGGGCCGCAGGCACCGCTGCTGGCCGAGGGCGAGGACGTCGAGGTGTACGTCAAGCACCGCGGCCCGGGCGGCACCGTCGCCGGTACCCGCTTCGTGTACCCGCACCACCCGTTCGACGTGGTGGGCTGGGACGGCTGCCTGTACCCGTACACGTTCAACGTCGCCGACTTCGAACCCATCACCGGGCGGGTGCACCAGCCGCCACCGGCGCACCAGGTCTTCGAGGGCGGCAACTTCGTGGTGTGCAACTTCGTACCCCGCAAGGTGGACTACCACCCGCT
Source organism: Rugosimonospora sp. (assembly GCA_035278125.1). Lineage (GTDB taxonomy): Bacteria > Actinomycetota > Actinomycetes > Mycobacteriales > Micromonosporaceae > DATEJJ01. The sequence goes on along the minus strand of DATEJJ010000274.1, from coordinate 4,704 downwards.
GTCCATCCCGGTGCCGTACTACCACTCCAATGTGGACAGTGACGAGGTCATGTTCTACTGCGGCGGCGACTACGAGGCGCGCCGGGGCTCCGGTATCGGGCCGGGCTCCATCTCCCTGCACCCGGGCGGGTACGCGCACGGGCCGCAGCCGGGCGCGTACGAGCGCAGCATCGGGGTGGAGTTCTTCGACGAACTGGCCGTGATGGTGGACACGTTCCGCCCGTTGGAGCTGGGCGAGGGCGGGCAGGCGTGCGAGGACCCCGGTTACGCGTGGACCTGGTCCGGCCGCGGACCGGGCCGCTGAGGGGCTGAAACTTCCGGAGCACGACTCCACTTAGATGGCCGATTCGATATCGATATCGTTGCGCCTTGACCGGGCCGGCGGGGCCGTCGTACGGTCGCTGCACGCCTGAAATCTTGCATTTCCGTATCCGAAACTTTCGGCGTCCGCGCCCGACGCCCGCGTGGGCGCGCGCGCCTGTAGCAGGGAGGGCCCATCTGATGACTTCGATACGGATCGACCGCAGATCGCTGTTCTCGCTCGCCGGCGCGAGCGCGGGCGCGGCGCTCCTCGCCTCCTGCGGCAGCGGCGGCTCGGGCTCCGGCTCCGCGTCGGGCACCAAGACGATCCGCTGGTGGCACATTGCCAACACCGACCCGATGATGTCGAAGTGGGCCGCGATGGCGCACCAGTTCGAGGCCGCCCACTCCGGCGTCAAGTTCGAGATCACGCCGCTGGAGAACGAAGCCTTCAAGACCAAGCTGACCACCAACATCCAGGCCGGCGACCCGCCGGACATCTTCCACAGCTGGGGCGGCGGCGTGCTGTTCCAGCAGGCGGACGCGGGGATGGTCAAGGACATCACGGCCGACATCGCGGCCTGGAAGGACACCCTCATCCCGGCCGCAGTCGACCCGTACAGCCGGGACGGGAAGACCTACGCCGCGCCGACCGACACGGGGATGGTCGGCTTCTGGTACAACAAGGACCTGTTCGCCCGGGCCGGGGTCACCGCACCGCCGGCAACCTGGGCCGACTACCTCGACGTGGTACGCAGGCTGAAGGCCGCGAGGATCACGCCGATCGCCCTGGCCGGCAAGGAGAAGTGGCCCGGCCACTACTACTGGGCGTACCTGGCCATGCGGACCGCCGGGCTCGACGCGCTCAAGCAGGCCGCGGTGGACAAGGATTTCACCAGGCCCGACTTCGTCACGGCCGGCACGCACCTGAAGGAGCTGGTCGACCTGCAGCCGTTCCAGACCGGGTTCCTCGCGGCCGGATACTCCACATCGGACGGTCAGGCGGCCACCATGGGCAACGGCAAGGCGGCCATGGAGCTGATGGGCCAGTGGGCGCCCTCCGTACAGAAGGACTCCTCGGTGGGCAAGAAGGGCCTGGGTACCAACCTGGCGTTCTTCCCCTTCCCCGCGGTCGACGGCGGCAAGGGGAAGATCACCGATGCGTTCGGCGGCGGTGGCGGCTTCGCCGTCGGGCGCAAGGCGCCCGCGGCGGCGATCGAGTTCCTCAAGTTCATCGCCCAGCCCGAGAACGCGCGCACCGAGGCGATCGCCGCGGGGGTGCTGCCGGTGGTGAAGGCGGCGCAGGACGCGGTGACCGACCCCAACCTGAAGCAGGTGTCCGACACCCTGGCCCACTCGACCGGTTTCCAGCTGTACCTCGACCAGGCGTACGCGCCCGCGGTCGGCCAGCAGGTCAACGACAGCGTGGCCGAGCTGATGGCGGGCAAGGCCAGCCCGGACCAGGTGGCGAAGGCCATCACCGATGCCGCCAAGCAGGGCTAGCGGACCGGTGCTCACCGGCGAGCGGCTCGGCGGCGACGCGGTAGCGGACGCCACGGTGCCGGCGGCGGGGCGTACCCGCCGCCGGCGCTCCCACTGGCCCACCATCATCCTGTTCCTCACGCCCGCACTGCTGGTCTTCGGCCTGCTGGTACTCACGCCGATCGTGGTCGCCGCGTACGCCAGCTTCTTCGACTGGAACGGCTTCGGCGCGCCCACCGACTTCGTCGGGCTCGGCAACTTCCGGCGGCTGCTGGTCAACGACATCTTCGTCGGCGACCTCGAACGCACGCTGCTGCTGATCGTGCTGTCCGTGGGCATCCAGCTGCCGGTGTCGCTCGCCCTGGCCATGCTGCTCAACCAGCCGCTGCGCGGGCGGCGGGTGTACCGGCTGGTGTTCTTCGCCCCGTACGTGCTCTCCGAGGTCGTCACCGCGGTGCTGTTCACCATGGTGTTCTCGCCCAACCAGGGGCTCGCCAACCACATCACCCGGGCGATCGGCCTCGGCGACCTGGGCGCCACCTGGCTCGCCGACACCTCCACGGTGATGTACTCGCTGTTCTTCGTGATCTCCTGGAAGTACTTCGGCTTCCACACGATCCTGTACCTCGCCGGGCGGCAGGGCATCCCGCAGGAGCTGCACGAGGCGGCCGCGCTGGACGGTGCCGGCGCCTGGCAGGGCTTCCGGCACATCACCCTGCCGCTGCTCGGGCCGACCATCCGGATCAGCGTGTTCCTGTCCATCCTCGGCACGATCCAGCTGTTCGACATGGTCTGGGTACTCACCGGGGGCGGGCCGATCCGGTCCTCCGAGACGCTCGCGGTGACCATGTTCCAGGAGGGCTTCAAGCGCTTCCACGTGGGCTACGCGAGCGCCATCAGCATGTCCATCTTCCTGATCAGCCTCACCTTCGGGCTGCTGTACCAGCGGTTCGTGCTGCGCCGTGACCTTGAGGGAGCCGTCACCACCATGGGAAACCAGCGATGACCGCCACCGGGATACCCGCCCGCACCCGCCAGGTCCGCCCGGCCCGGGTGGCCCGGGTCAGCGCGCTGCACCTGATCAGCATCGTGGTCGGCGCCGGGATCGTGGTGCCGATCGTGTTCGGCGTGCTGGGCGGGTTCAAGGACAACGGCCAGCTGTTCACCAACCCGTTCGGGCTGCCGCACCCCTGGGAGACCGGCAACTACAGCGACGTGCTCGGCTCCTCGATGTTCTGGCGGCAGGTCACCAACAGCCTCGTCATCGCGCTCGCCACCACCGGCCTCGTGGTCGGCATCGCCGCGATGGCCGCGTTCATCTTCGCCCGGTACGCGTTCCGCGGCCGGGAGGTGGTGTTCACCGTCTTCGCGATCGGGCTGATGTTCCCGTTCGCGGTGGCCACGCTGCCGCTGTTCGTGCTGCTGCGTACCCTCGGCCTGCTGGACAACCCGCTGGGCGTGATCCTGCCGCAGGTGGGGTTCGGGCTGCCCGTGACGATCATCATCCTGCGCGGCTTCTTCCGTACCATCCCGGCGGAGGTGGAGGAGTCGGCCACGCTGGACGGGTGTACCCCGTTCGCCTTCTTCTGGCGGATCCTGCTGCCGATGGCCCGCCCCGCCCTGGCCACGGTGTCGGTACTGGCGATCGTGACGAGCTGGAACAACTACCTGCTCCCGCTGATCGTGTTCAACGACGCGAAGTGGTGGACGCTGCCGCTGGGGGTACAGCAGTACCAGTCGCAGTACTCCTCGGACACGGCCAAGATCCTGGCGTACGTGACGCTCGCCATGATCCCGTCGCTGGCCTTCTACGCGCTCGCGGAGCGGCACCTGATCGGCGGCCTGACCGGGGGCGTCGGCAAGGGCTGAGACCGAGGGGCGCCCGGCCGGCGGGCTGCCGGCCGGGCGCGTGATGGTCGGTCAGGAGGTGGCGCCGGCGGAGCCGACCACCTTCTGGTTGGTGGTGGACCACCACTGCACGGTGCCGGCGGGTACCGTGGCCCCGTCCTTCGCCGGGTCGACGATCACCTGGCGTACCCCGATCACCCGGGAGCTGGCCGGGTCCAGGATCAGGTCCACGCGTACCCCGCCGTCGGTCCGGCTGATCGCCACGCCGGTACGCCCGGCCAGGTCGGCGGCGCCGGGCTGCCTGGTGATGCCGGGCAGGGTGGCCAGCGCGCGGCACAGCCCGGCGCGCAGCTCCGGGCTCAGCAGCGCGTCGGCCCGGGTGACCAGCGTGGCAACCGCCAGGAACACCTGCTGCGTGTCGGTGCCCGGCTTGCCCGCCGGCAGCCGCTTGCGGATCACGGTCAGCAGGGTGGCCGGGTCGGTCGGCAGCGAGGCGAGGTACGCCGGGGTGGGGTGGGCCAGGCCGGGGGTACCGAGGTCGGCGGCGGCCGGCGCCTTCGACCCGGGGTAGTTGACGGTGTGCTGCTGCACACGGACCCGGTTGATCCAGCGCCGGACCGGGGCTCCGGGGCATACCGCAGCACCCTGAGCCTGACCGCCGACGAGCCAGCGGCACCGGAGTAATCAGTCCACAGTGGATCCCGAACGCTGATCGGCGTCTGCCGGCGGATCGCGCACCGGAGGCGACGATCCGCCGGCAGACGGCGATCAACCACGCCGGGTGCCGGCCCAGGCCAGCCGTACGCCGAAACCGATGAGGCACAGTCCGGTCAACTGGTCGAAGCGGCGCCGTACCGGCGGCCGGGCGAACAGGCCACCCGCCCCGCGTACCACCAGGACCAGCAGGGCGAACCAGGTGATCCCCTCCAGGTTGTGGACCACGGCGAGGACCAGCGAGGCGAGCAGCGGGTTGCCGCCGCGCGGCAGGAACTGCGGCAGGATCGACAGGTAGAACACGCCCACCTTGGGGTTCAGCAGGTTCGTCAGCAGCCCGGTGCGGAACGCCGCCCCCGG
>DATEJJ010000273.1:0-8988 GCA_035278125.1 Rugosimonospora sp. | reverse complement strand
GTGCTGCGCGCGAAGTAGGCGGTGGACAGCACGTCCCGCGGCGTGGTGGCGTCGACCTGCAGCCAGTCGCCGTACGAGTTGCCGGTACGGTGCCGCCACCGCAGGTCCGGGTTGTGCCGGCGGATGTGCCCCACCCAGGCCACCATGGCGTCGAGGCAGTGGCGCAGCACGCGCCGGTCGCCGTAGGTGCGCCACAGGTGCCAGGGGATGATGACGCCCGCGTCGCCCCACGCGGGGGCCGCCTCCCGGTGCAGGGAGACGGCGGGCGCCACGTCGCGGAACGCGCCGTCACCGTCCTGCCCGTCCACCACGTCGCGCAGCCAGCGGGCGAAGAACCCCGAGACGTCGGCGTTGCGGCTGGCGGTGGGTACGAAGATCTGCGCGTCGGCCAGCCACCCGAGCCGCTCGTCGCGCTGCGGGCAGTCGGTGGGTACCGCGACGAAGTTGCCACGCTGGCTCCAGGCGATGTTGGACTGGAGCTGGTTGACGGTCGGGTCCGAGCACTCGAACCGCCCGGTCCACGGCGTGTCGCTGTGCAGCACGCGCGCCACCAGATCGGCGGCGGCCAGTTCGCCCGGGTAGTTGTCGACCTCGGCGTACCGGAAGCCGTGGCAGGTGAACTGCGGCTCGAAGAGCTCCACACCGCCGCCCCGGCTCAGGTACACGTCGGTGGCGCTGGCCCGGCGCAGGTTGTCCCGGTACAGCTCGCCGCCGTCGAGTACCTCCGCGTGCCGCAGGACGATCCGCTGGCCGGGGGCGGCACCGCGTACGGTCAGGCGTACCCGGCCGACCAGGTTCTGTCCAAAGTCGACGATGAACCGCCCGCCGCCACGCGGGTGTACCTCGACCGCCGGCCGCTCGTGGGTGACCCGGATCGGGTTGTCGGGCTCGGCGACCAGCGGCCCCGGGTCGGTGTCGAGCACCGCCACCGGCGCGAACCCGGCCCCGCCACCGGGCGTGTCCCAGCCGGGCAGGTCCGCGCGGGCGTCGACGTGCTGGCCCAGGAGCAGGTCCGCGGAGCGGATGGCGCCCGGCTGCTCGGTCCAGCTCGCGTCGGTGCCGAACACCCGGCGGGAGCCGTCGGCGAACTCGACCACGAGCTGGGCCAGCAGCGCCGGAGCCTCGCCGTAGTGCTGGGCGGCGCGGCGCGGGTCGAAGCCGACGTAGCCGCACCACCAGCCGTCCGCGACGACCGCGCCCAGCACGTTGCCGCCCGCGCGCAGCAACGCGGTCACGTCGTAGGTCTGGTACTGGAGCCGGTGGTGGTACTCGGTCCAGCCCGGTGCCAGCTCCGCGTCGCCGGCGCGTTGCCCGTTGAGCCGGGGCTCGTACACGCCGCGGGCGGTCGCGTACAGGCGGGCGCGTACCGGCGGGCGGTCGAGCGTGAACTCGCGACGCAGGTACAGCGGCGGGTGGCCGGGGTGGCCGTCGCCGTCCTGGGGCGGATCGACCGGTGCCTGCCCGTGCGGGTCGCGGCCGACCCAGGTGGCGGACCAGTCCTCGCGGTGCAGCAGCCCGGTCTCGAACCAGCTCTGCGCGGTGGCACCGGGCGCACCGGTCTCGTCCCAGACCGCGACCCGCCAGTGGTACCGGGTGGCCGACGCCAACGCCGGCCCGTCCCACGGTACGAGCAGACCCTCGCCGGACACGCGCGGCCCGGTATCCCACAGCAGCCGGTCCGGGTCGTCCAGGTCGCCCGGCCGGAGCGCGGCGGTGATGCGGTACGCGCGCTGCGCCGCACCGCGCCGGTCGCAGGCGAGCCGCCAGGACAGCCGCGGCCGGGGTTCGTCCAGGCCGAGCGGTTCGTGCCGCTGCTCGGTCTGCAGCCCGTAGGGGCGGAGTTCGGTCATCCCTTGAGCCCTCCGGCGAAGCCGTTGATGATGCTGCGCTGCAGCGCGAAGTACACGGCCAGGATCGGCACGATGCTGATCACGAGCGCCGCGAAGATGAGGTTCCAGTCGGCGACGTACTGGCCGACGAACCCGGCCACCGCGACCGGTACGGTCTGCTGCGTGCTCCCGCTGAGGTACAGCAGCGGGGTGAAGAAGTCGTTCCACACGAACACCGCGTTGAGTACCAGCGCGGTCACCGTGATCGGCTTGAGCATCGGGAACACGACGTACCGGAAGGCGGCCAGCGGTGAGCAGCCGTCGATGAGTGCCGCGTCCTCGAACTCCCGCGGCAGCGCGCGCAGGAATCCGATGTAGAGGAACGTGGTGAACGGCACCTGGAGTCCACAGTAGAACAGCACCAGCGCCCACACCGTGCCGAGCAGTCCGAGGTCGCGCATCGTCTGGTAGAGCGGCAGTGCGGCGAGCTGGAACGGCAGCAGCAGCCCCAGCATGATGAGCAGGAAGGCACCGCGCGACCAGCGGGCGCCGACCCGGGCCAGCGGGTACGCCGCCAGCGACGAGATCGCCAGCACGATGACCACGCTGGCCGCCGTCACCACCACGCTGTTGAGCAGGGCGCCGCCGAGCCGGCCCTGCTGCCACGCCGCGGTGAAGTTGGCCAGTGTCGGCGCGGTGGTCGGGCGGATCGGCGAGGTGGTGTCCGACGGCCGGCGGATGGCGAGGTTGACCAGGACGTAGACGGGAAACGCCACCACCAGGGCGGCGGCCGCCATGGCCAGCTCCAGAACGAGCGTGCGCCAGGTGTACCGGTTCATGACGCCGCCCTCTCGTTGCGGGAGAGCACGACGTACTGCCCGGTGGAGACGATGGCCACCACGATCGTGAGGATCACCGCGAGCGCGATGCTGTAGCCGAACTCGCCGAGCGTGAACGCGTCCTTGTAGATCAGCGTCGAGATGGTGTCGGTGGCGTGGCCCGGGCCACCGCTGGTCAACGCGTACACCTGGTCGAAGAGCTTGATCCCGCCGATGATCGACAGCATCAGGTTGATGGTGATCGCCGGCGCCAGCAGCGGCCTCGTCACCGACCAGAACCGGCGCACCGGCCCTCCCCCGTCGATCGCGGCCGCCTCGTAGATCTCCTTCGGGATGGACTGCAGCCCGGCCAGGAAGATCACCATGGAGTACCCGCCGAACTGCCAGACAATGACCGCGACCACCGCCCACAACGCCAGCTGCGGGTCACCCAGCCAGTCCTGGCGCCAGGAGCCCAACCCGACCGCGTCGAGCAGGCTGTTGACCGCGCCGTCGGGGCCGAGCAGGTTGCGCCACAGGTATGCGGTGACGATCGGGGTGACGACCGCCGGGGCGAACAGGAACACCCGCAGCACGTTGCGGGATTTGATGATGCTGTTGACGCCGAGCGCGAGCAGCAGGCCGAACCCGTTCTGGATCACCGTCACCGACACCGCGATGAGCAACGTGTGCCAGACCGCCTGTACCGCGTCCGGGTCGTGCCGCATGTTCGTGAAGTTCCGCAGGCCCACGAAGGAGAAGTGGGGGTCCAGCCCGTCCCAGTTGGTCACGGCGTAGTAGACGCCACGCGCGCTGGGTACGAGCACCACGAACGCGAACAGCAGGAAGGCCGGTGCCGCGAACCACCACGGCGGCGCCGACCGCGGGCGCCTGCGGCGCGGGGCCGCGACCACCGCGACGGCTGACCGTTCCTCGAGAGCAGCTGGCATGGGCGGCCTTCTTAAACGTTTCAATTGCGAGCCGGAGTACGGGTGGTGCCGCTGGAGTGGGTAACGTTTGCCAAAGTGTTGCGCCTGACCCTAGGAGTTCACGTCCGGGGACGTCAAGAGGGTCTGGGCCGAGCGGGCTGATCATGCGACACTCACGTGTAACGTTTTTCAGCTTGCGGAAGGCGAGGAATGGCGGAGCCGACCCAGCCGCGGCGGGTCACCATCGTGGACGTGGCCCGGCACGCCCAGGTGTCCACGACGGCCGTGTCCAAGGTGCTGCGCAACGCGTACGGCGCCAGCCCGGCCATGCAGGCCAAGGTGCGCCAGGCCATCGCGGACCTGGGCTACCGGCCGTACGCGGCGGCCCGGGGCATGCGCGGCCAGACGTACACGATCGGGATCATGCTGCCCGACATCCGCAACCCCTTCTTCCCGGAGATCCTCGACGGCGTGACCGGGCGGCTGCACGACACCGGCTACCAGGTGCTGCTCGGGCCCGGCGGCACCGGCGCGGAGGCCGAGGCCCGGATCACCGACGCGATGACCGACCACGGCATGGACGGCCTCATCCTCATCGCACCCGTCTCACCCCGCGCCCGCCTCGAACACCTCGCCCGCACCGTGCCCACCGTCGTGGTCGGACGGCACGGCTACTCCCCCGTCTACGACACCGTCACCGACGACGACACCGCGGGCGCAGAGCTGCTCGTCAACCACCTCGTCGAACTGGGCCACCGCCGCATCGGGCACATCGACCACCTGGAGACCGACCCGACCCGGCTGGCCGAGATGCCCAACGCCGTGCGCGCCGACGGCTACCGGCGGGCCATGCGGGCACGCGGGCTCGCCGACGAGATCGACGTGGTCGCCACCAGCTACACGCAGGAGGGCGGTTATCTCGGCGCCCGCGAACTGCTCACCCGGCGGCCCCGGCCCACCGCCATCTTCGCGGGCGCCGACATCGTCGCCATGGGCGCGCTGGAAGCCATCGCCGAGGCCGGCCTCTCGGTGCCCGGTGACATCTCCGTCGCCGGATACGACAACACCACATTCGCCGCGTACGGCCCGATCTCGCTCACCAGCGTCGACCAGAACGGTCGGGAGATCGGCGCCAACGCCGCCCGGCTGTTGGTGGAGCGCATCGCCGACCGGCGCAAGCCGACCGCCCAGATCAAGCTCTCCCCGACCCTGGTCCCCCGCCGCACCACCGCCCCTATTGGACGGTGATCCTGCCGGTCCGGATTTCCCGGGCCGTGCCGGAGGCGTTCCCACCCGGTCCGCGGGCCCTTCCGGGTGGGAAGGGCCCGCGGCAGTGGCGGATCTCAGGCCGCGCCGATGGCGAAGACGTGCATCCCGGAAAGCCCCGACCCGACCTGGTACCCGACGTAGGGCAGCGTCACCGAGGCGACCGTCCTGGTGGCATCCGTCGGCACGCTGACCTCGAACACCGACACCGTCAGCTGCTGGGACGAGCCGGCCACCGCGTTGCGGTACGGCATCGACGCCGCGGTCACCTCCGGATCGGCCGGGCTGCCCGCCCAGTCGGTGACCATCAGCGTCGCCGTACCGGTGGTGCCATCGGTGTACGTGATGGTGACCGTTCCCGATGTGTCGCCGTTGGTGGAGTTCACCAGGAAGCCCACCTTGCCGGTACCGGAGCGTGGTGGCAGGAGTACCCGCTGCCCCGCGGCGAGTACGTTGTCCGGCTGGCAGGCCGCAACGCCGGGCCAGGTGAAGGTGATCCCGTCCGCGGTGAGGCTTCCGCCCACCGTGACACCGGCCTTGGCCAGCGCGTCGGCGGAGAGGCTGAAACCGACACCGTCCAGGTTGGCGCAGCCCTGGTTGCTGTCCGGGCTGATGCCGGTGTTGTTGTAGTAGTCGGCGAGCGAGCCGGTCGGCTGGATCTCCAGCGTGCCCGCCGCGGATACCTGGCCCGAGTCGTTGACCACAGCCACCGACGCCATGGTGCCCGGCCAGACCCGGTACCGGCCGTCCGGCCCGCTCGGCGTCGGCACCGTGAACGTGATCGCCGTGTCGGACCAGGAGTCCACCGTGAAGGCAGCCGTGTTGCCCGGCGCTCCCCAGCCGGTACCGAGGTCGCTGAACGCCACGTACCCGGCGCCGCGGGCAGCCCCGAAGCCGGTACCGGTGACGGTGACGACCTGCCCGGCCGCGGCCGGCGTGGGGCCGATCGAGTCGATAACCGCACCGCTCGGCGGCGTCGTGGTGGTACCCAGCGCGAAGATGTGCAGCTGCCCCTGCGTGGTGTATGTGGGCAGGGTGACGGCGGCAAGGGTCTTGGCCGGGTCCACCGGCAGGGCGGTGGAGAACACGTCGGTCCCGGTGTTGTCGCGCCCGCCGGTACAACCGCCGCAGTTGCGGTACGGGGTGCTGACCGCGACCTGGTTGCCGTACGAGGGTTGCGACTTGCCGCCGTTGAGTGTCCAGTCAGACAGTCCGAGCCAGTAACTCGCGGTGCTGCCGTCCGCATAGTCCAGCGTGGCGACACCTTGGCTGGGGCCCACGGTGGCGGCACCCAGGAAGCCGAGTTGCCGGGTACCCGGTGCCGCGTTGACCGTGATGCGCTGCCCGGCCGCGACGACGTTGTCCGGGTACCCGGGCGCGGGCGTGGGCCAGGTGTACGTGATGCCGCCGGAGGTCACCGGCCGGCCCGGAGACACTCCGGCAGCCGCGAGTGCCTGGGCCGAGTAGCTGTTCCCGCTACCGTCGAAGTTGACCGCGGCCGGCGCGGAGTCGTCGGACACCCCGGCACTGGACATGGCGGCGAGCAGGCTGCCCGGCTGGGCCACCAGCACGGTCAGGGTCAGCCCGGGCAGCTGGCCGCCGTTCTGCGACAGGCTCACCGGTACGGTGTAGAACGTCTGCGGGGTGGCCGCGTCCGCCGCCACCGTCAGGGTGGTCGTGCCCGCTCCGTCGGGCGGCACGCGGAGGGCCCCCCGGCGCGCGGCGGTGGTTGCCGTCAGCCCGGCCGGTGCCGACGCCTTCGCGGTGACAGTCTGCGGGCGGGTCGTGGTGTTCTGCGCGCCGATGGTCACCGTCGCGCTGCCGCCGGGCGCCACCGTCACTTGTGGACTGGACAGGTAGCCGATGACCGGCCGGGTGCCGGCGCCGTAGGACGGTGGCGCGTCGGTCGGCCCGCTGCCCCAGCCGGTCGGGCGGGTACCCAGCCGCCAGTCCAGGGTGGCGCCGTGCTGAAGCACCGAGAACGGTACCCACAGCCTGCCGTACGGCCTGCCGTCGAGCCGCAACGACTGCACGTAGAACGCGCTGTCCGAGGCGCCGGGTGCGTTGATGGTGATGGTCTTCCCGTTGGGCAGGTGGATCGACGCGTGCGGGAACCCGGCACCGTTGAACACCAGGTTGTCGGTACCCGAGTTCTCCGGGTACATGCCGAGCATCTCCCAGACGAACGTGGAGCTGTTGGCGCCCAGGTCGTCGTTGTTGGGCAGCCCGCTGGGCCCGGGCGGGTACATGGTGTCCAGCATGGTGTGCACGGCCAGTTGGGTACCGGCCGGATCGCCCGCGTAGTTCGGCGCATACTGCTCGCCGAAGCCGAACTCGTTGCTCAGTTGCGCGAACATGCCGAAGCCGTTGGGCTTGGACAGGAAGCTCCGCAGCTTCGCGGCGACCGCCGCCTTCCCGCCCAGCGCGGAGAACAGCGCCGGATAGTTGTTCGGCACGTTCCACAGGTACTCGTAGGCGTCACCCTCCACGTACGGATCGCTGGCGGTCGGGGTGACACCGGGTACGAACGCGCCGTTCTGGTTGCGCGGGTTGAGCAGACCGTTCACCGGGTTGAACACGTTCTGCCAGTTGTTGGCGCGCCGCTCCAGCATCCCGGCGTCGGCGCGGTCCCCCAGCGCCCGCGCGAACGCGGCCAGCGCGAGGTCCTGCGTGTCGTACTCCAGCAGCGTGGGTACCTGCCCGTGCGGGTTGCAGCACCCGTACGCGCCGTCCTCGGGCAGGTACCCGTACTGCTTCTCGAGCGCCTCCCCCGGGCGTACGTCGTTGACGGTGGTGGCCTGCTTGAGCATGTCGGCCAGTGCCTCCGCCGTGTTGAAGTCGCGCGCCCCGAACGCGAAGTAGTCCGCGATGATGGACTGTGCCGGGTCGCCCACCATGACGTAGTTGTTCAGGTGCAGGTAGCCCCACTGCTGCAGGATGCCGTCCTGGCGGTAGTAGTTCACCAGTGACTGGGCCTGGTCGCTGGCCGCCACCGGGTCCAGCATCGCCTGCAACTGGGCCAGCGAGTGGAAGGTGTCCCAGCCGGAGTAGATGCCGTACTGGTCGTGCTGCCCGCTGTCCACTGTGTACGGCTTGTTGTCCGCTCCGAGGTACTGCCCGTTGACGTCGCTGGTGATGTTCGGCTGCATGAAGTCTTTGTAGAGGAGGCTGTAGAACTCCTGCGTCAGCGAGTAGCTGCGTCCGGACACCTGGATCCGGCCCAGCAGCGCGTTCCACTCGCGCTGGAGAGCACCCTTCACGCCGTTGAAGTCCCACCCCGGATTCTCGGTCTGCCAGTCGAGCCGGGCGTTGTCGGCGCTCACGTAGGACACGCTCACCTTGGCCTGGACGACCGGGTTGGCGGTGGTGTCGAAGGTGAGGAACACCGCGGCCGGATCGGTCTGGCCGGGCTGTGTGATGACCCGGCTCGTGCTGAACGGCCGGTCGAAGACGAGGTCGAAGTGGACGGTGTACTCCTGCACCTGGCCGTCGTTGACGGTCTCACCGCAGAAGTGGCCGCTCCTGTCCGCGCCGGCGATCTCGGTGTCGCTGACCACGCTGACGCTGTCACCGAAGTCGCCGTTCTGGCTGTCCATCAGCTTGACCAGGAAGCCGGCCTGCGTGGTGGCCGGGAACGTGAACCGCCCCATCGAGCTGTGCGCGGTCGCGGTGAACTCCGACGTGATGGTGTCCGGTTGGTTGCTGCGCGCCGAGTAGTATCCGGCCTGCGCGACCTCGCCGTCATTGCTGAACTTTGTCACCACGTCGTTGGGGTCGCCGCCGGGCAACGCTCCGGTCATCGGCAGGATCGGTACATCCCCGGCGGCGCCGCAGCCCGGCCCGCTGATGTGCGTCAGCGAGTACCCGGTCAATGACGTGTCCCCGTAGCTGTAGCCGCCGCCGGCCGACCGGTTGGGCATGGTGTCCGGGCTCCACTGCACCATGCCGAACGGCGCGGTGGCGCCCGGGTAGGTGTTGCCGCCGCCGGTCGTCCAGGTCCGCGTGTCGGCCAGGGTCGCCGGGTCGCTCACCGGATCGCTGACCGCGCCGGCGTTCCTGGCGCCGGCCGGCAGCCTGGTCGCCGGGAGTGCGGCCGGGCAGGAGGACAGCCGGCCGTCGCGGCCCTTGCCGCAGACCGCCCGCCCG
>DATEJJ010000272.1:0-16784 GCA_035278125.1 Rugosimonospora sp. | reverse complement strand
GGCCGAGCTGGTACGCGACCCGGACCTCGGCGCACGGCTGCACCCGGCCGGCGGCTGCGCGGTACCCGGCCCGCCGTGGCGGTTCCGGTCCTGAGGAGGTCACGATGAGCCTGCTGCACGCCCCGCTGGTGTATCTCTTCCTGGAAACGTACGCGCTGGCCGAGCAGCGCGCGTTCCTGGAATCGGTGGCCGGCCTGCCGGTCATCGAGGAGGAGACGAACCCGAGCCACCGGCACGGCGTGGTCAAGTACGACGCCGGCTCCCTCGTGGTGTCGCTGAACCTCTCCCCCGCGACCCGGTTCACACCGTCCACATCGGACGGACTGGCGACGGCCTTCGCGCGCGGCGACACCTGGCGCACCGACCCGCACGGCCACCACTATGTCCTGGCCGCAGCGCCCGGCGCCGCCGCGGAAGTGGCCGAGCTGCGGCTTCGCGTCACCGATCTCGACGCCTCGGTGGCCTTCTACCGCGACGTGCTCGGCCTGCGCCCGCTGCCCGGCGCGGCCTTCGCGACCGGCACGGTTCCGATCGTGCTGCGGCCGGGCGGCACCGCCGAGGACGGGCGGCGCATCCGGTACGACACCTACCTGCTGGTGTTCCACACCGACGACGTCGACCGCACCCGCACCGAGCTGACGGCCCGAGGACTGGTGTTCACCGGCCGGGCCGTCGGCTCGAAGGAGATCGGCCGCACCATCCGCTTCACCGACCCGTCGGGGCACCGGTTCTGCCTGTACGAACCATCCGAGGAGGTACTCACGTGGCCGAGCGGACCGACCGTACGGCGGATCCTCAGTGGACAGTTGACCCGCGCCACGACGTGACACCGCCGGTGCGACGGTACGGGCTGGCCGCCGCCGCCTGGGGCCAGCCCGCCGAGAAGGTACGGCTGGATCTGCGCTACGCCGACGACGAGGCGCCGTTGCTGGACCCGGCACCGGCCGACGTCTGGGCGGCCACCGTCGCCGTGGCCGGCGGCTACCCCACCGTCGGGCACTACCCGGTCGACGACCCGTACGGCGGCGCCCGGGGAGCCCCGGTCGTCGCCCAGCACTTCGGCTGCCCGCTCGCGCCCGACCAGGTCAGCTTCGGCGCGGGCATCACCGCGCTGCTGCGCGACCTGTCCGGTCTGGCCGACGCGGGACCGATCGTCGCGCCCGGGCTGGTCCACCCGGACCTGGAGGTGTGGGCGGCCCGCCGCGGCGCCCAGATCCACCTGCTCGCCGAGCCGGTCACCGGGAAAGCGTTGGTCGACGCGATCGGCGCGCTCCGCCCGGGCGTCGTCCACCTGGACCGGCCCTCGTTCACCGCGCAGGTACCCGGCTTCGACGAGGTCACCGCGGTAGCCCGAGCCGCCGCGGCCGTCGGCGCGGTCCTGGTCGTCGACGAGGCCGCGGCGCCGTACCTGCGCCCGACCGGTAGCGCCGTGCGGCTGGTCGGCGAGCTGGACAACCTGGTCGTCCTGCGCGGGTTCACGAAGGCGTACTCGATGGGCGGACTGCGCTGCGGGTACGCGGTGGCGTCGACGGCCGTGGCCGAACGGGTCCGCGACCTGGTGGTACCGATGCAGGTCGGCGAGCTGTCGCTGGCCGGCGCGCTGCGGCTGCTGGCGGCCGGCGACTGCTTCGGCCCGCTACGCGCCCGCATCCGCGAGGTCAAACCGGCCTTCGCCGCCCGCCTGGTGGACCTGGGTTACCAGGTGACCAGCGGGCACGCGGACATCCCGTGGGTGGTGGTGGCCGATCCCGGTGGCTCGACCGCGGACCGCCTCGCCGCCTGCGGCATCCGCGGCCTGGCCCCGGTACCCGCACCAAGCGAGGCTCCGGTGGCGTCGGCACCGCTGCACCTGACCGTGCCCCTGTCCCCCCGGCGCATCGCGCTGTTCGAATCCCTGCTGCGAGCCGAGGTACCGACATGAGCCAGACGCGCGGCCGGCGGGTCCTTGTGGTGACGGCACATCCGGACGACGCGGAGTTCCACTTCGGCGCCACCGTCGCCATGCTCGTCGCCGGCGGCGCGGACGTGTCGTACCTCGTCTGCAGCGACGGTGGGCAGGGTGGCGCCGAGCCCACCGCGGACAACGGCCTGGCCGCCATCAGAGCCGCCGAACAGCGGGCCGCCGCAGCGGTGCTGGGCGTACGCGACGTCACGTTTCTCGGGCTCCCCGACGGGCGGCTGGTCGCCGACCTCGACCTGCGCCGGGCGATCACCGCCGAGCTGCGCCGCCACCGCCCGTCCCTCGTGCTCACCCACTTCCCCCGCCGCGTCCTGGACATCCCCGTGGAGGCATCCCACCCCGACCACATCGCGGTCGGCGAGGCCACCCTGTGCGCGGTGTACCCGGACTGCGGCAACCCGCACGCGTTCCCGGAACTCGCCCGGGCGGGGCTGGCCGCGCACCACGTGGACGAGGTATGGGTCCCCGGGTACGAGCGGCCCAACCACGTCGTGGACGCCACCCCCTTCATGGACAAGAAGCTCGCCGCCATCCGTTGTCACGCGAGCCAGCTCAACGGCGGGCCGCCGGACTGGATCACCGAGTGGATGCGCTATGCCGGTCGCGGGCCCGGGTACGAGTTCGCCGAGGACTTCCACCGCATCGAGATCGGCTGATGCGGCAGGCGCGACTGTGGATTCCGGTGGACCCTGCCCGGCGGGCCGGTCTGGTGCAGTACGGCGCCGGGTCAGCGCCCGGGTCCCCACTGTGGGCGTCCGGACCGCGGCAGCGCTGCGCCGGACGCGTCACCTGTCCGCCGGGTGCTGTACCGCCTCCCTGCCCGGTTCCGCTGCGACGTGCGTCACCCTGGGGTGGGGTCACCTGATCGGGGACCGCGCCGTAGTGGGTCCGACACGCTGCGGCTCTATCCTTGGAGGGTGCCGGATCGGCTGGTACCCGCACCAGCCCGTCGTTGGGCGGTGTTGCTGCTGGCCCTGTGTATCGCGGTTACCGTGCTGCTTGGCGCCGGTTTCGCCCGGCACCGCAGTGCCGGTTGGTTCGACACGGCGGTCGACGAGCGCGCCACCGCGTTCGTCAACCGGCGCCCGGCGTGGCTGGGCCTGCTGGCGCTGGCCGATCCCGTGCTCGTCATCGCCGTGTGCGTCGCGATCGCAGCGCTGTGCCTGGCCGCCCGGCGGTGGCGCGGCGCGGTCCTCGTCATGGTGTCGGTACCGGCCGCCACCGCGCTGACCGAGTACGTGCTCAAGCCGCTCGTACACCGCACCCTCAACGGCGCGGTGAGCTTCCCCAGCGGCCACGCGACCGGCGTGTTCACCGTAGCCGCCGCGATCACGGTGCTGGTGGCCCAGCCGCCCCGGCGACGGGTACCGCCCCTGCTGCGCGCCTCGGTCGCGCTCGGCGTCTGGTGCCTGGCCGGTGCGGTGACAGTGGCGATCGTGGGCGTACACGCGCACTACGCCACAGACACCATCGGCGGCGCCGCGGTCGGTACAGCCACCGTCCTCCTGGCCGCGCTCCTACTCGACCGGCCACCCCATCTCGCCGCTCCTCGCTGAACCGTGCGTCCCCCGGCGGTCATCGGGCCGACCGCTATGCTCCCGGTTGATCCGTGGCCGCAGCGCCCGCCGGCGACGCGGCCACGGGTGGTTTACCACTGGTAGGGCAGGAACTTGCCATCCAGCGTGACGAGGACCCGATCGCCGGCGGGATCGGGTACGCGACTGACCTCCAAACGGAAGTTGATGGCGCTCATGATGCCGTCACCGAACTGTTCGTGGATGAGTTCCTTGATGGTCGGGCCGTAGACCTGCAGCACCTCGTAGAACCGGTACACGGTGGGGTCGGTGGGCACCGGCGCGTCCAAGGCGCCCCGGCTCGGTTGAAGCTGCAGCGCCTGCACCACGTCATCGTCCAACTCCAGCAGCGCCGCGGCGGCCTGCGCCTGCGCGGCGGTCATCGGCTGCTGGCCGAGGAGGGCGGAGGTCGTCCACGCCACCGGTCTGCCGACCGCCTCCGCGACCTGAGCCCAACTCAGCCCGAGCCGGGTCTTGGCGGCGCGCACCGCCCACGCCGCGTCTGCTTTGCTCATCATCGAACGCCCCCTGGTGCTGTTGGTCTATCCGCTGAATCATCACATCCGCCGGCATGAAGCTCACGAGCGCGGGCAGTCCGCCCCCGGTTCCGCTATCGGCGGGTGGCGGTGGCGTGGAAGCGGTGTGGCGCGTCGTCGTAGGTGTCCAGTCGCCATCCGGTGCGGAGCGTCGCGTCGCGCAGTGGTGTTTCGGCGAGGGGTTCGTCGGGGTGCAGGGTGCGGCCGTGGCGGGCGGCCAGCGCGGCGCGGCCGGAGGGGTGGAAGAGGATCAGCCGGCCGCCGGGTCGGGTGATGCGGGCCAG
Organism: Rugosimonospora sp.; assembly: GCA_035278125.1. Taxonomy (GTDB): domain Bacteria; phylum Actinomycetota; class Actinomycetes; order Mycobacteriales; family Micromonosporaceae; genus DATEJJ01. The sequence goes on along the minus strand of DATEJJ010000272.1, from coordinate 12,430 downwards.
TTCGGTGAGGCCGGCTTCGACGTCGGGCAGGTGGGTGAGCAGGCCGGCGGCGAACACCGCGTCGACGCAGCGGGTACCCACGGGTAGGTGGTAGGCGTCGGCGAGCAGCAGGGTGGCGCGTTCGGCGCAGGCGCGGATCCGGGCCATGGCCAGCATCTGTGGGGTGAAGTCGGCGGCGAGCACCACCCCGGTGGGACCGATGGCGGCCCGTAACGCGGGCAGTGCGCGGCCGGTACCGCAGCCGACGTCGATGACGGTGGCGCCGGCGGGCAACGCGGTTTCGGCGACGGCTTGGTGGTACGCGGGTAGGTCGTCGCCGAACTTGGTGTCCCAGGTGGCCGCGCGGGTGGCGAAGAACGCGCGGCCTTCGGTGATGTACCAGTGGTTGGCGGTGGCTAGCCGGGCGGTGACGTGGCGGATGACCGGCCACGCCGGGTCATGCAGGTCCACGACGACATCGGCGGTGTGTTCGAGGTCGCCGCCGCCGTGATGAGCCGGCGGGGTGCGTAGCCAGATGGTCAGGTCCCACCGGCTCGCGGGTGGATGGTCGCGCCACAGCGGCCCGTCCGCGAGTGCCACGGTGGTGGAGGTGTTGTCGGCGCGCCAGGCGTCCTCGTCCGCGGCCGGGGTGATGCTGGTCAGCCGGGCGCACGGGCGACCGGTGGCGTGCAGGGTGTCGGCGAGCCGGTCGGCGAGGATCCGGGTGTGCGGGTGGGCGCCGTCGATCAGGGCGGCGGACGCGCCGGCGGGCAGCATCCCGGCGAGGTTGTCCAGCACCTCCTCCCAGCGGCGGATCTGGTCGTCGGTCATGACCTGCCAGTCCGGGAGCAACACCGTGTCACCAGCCATGACTCCATGATGCAGATGCCGGCCACACATGGCCAGCCTCCTGGACGACGCCAGGCCACGACCAGGTTTCGCATGGCAGGTGCGACAGGTTACGGTGTGCTGATGACGGTGTTCCGGATCGGTGAGGCCGCCGAACTCCTCGGCGTCAGCCCGGACACCGTGCGCCGCTGGGTGGATGCTGGCCGGCTGTCCGCGGTCCGCGACGAACACGGCCACCGGGTGATCAACGGTGAGGCTCTGGCCGGGTTCGCCCGCGCCCAGGGCGGCGAGCCCGACGATCGGGCCGAGGCGTCCTCGGCCCGCAACCGGCTGCGCGGCATCGTCACCGCCGTGGTCAAAGACACGGTGATGGCGCAGGTCGACATCCAGGCCGGGCCGTTTCGGGTGGTGTCGTTGATGAGCCGCGAGGCCGTCGACGAACTGGACCTGCAGGTGGGCTCCGTGGCCACCGCAGTAATCAAATCGACCACCGTCGTGGTGGAGAAAACCAACGCGGCGGGGGCTCATAGAGGGAGGAGTGGCTCGTGAGAGCAGCATTCATACGCCGCGGCGTGACCGCGGTGGCGGCGACCGCACTGCTGGCACTGTCCGCCTGTGGTGGCGGTTCCAGCAGCAGTGGTACCGCCGCCAGCCCGTCGGCGGGCACCAGCAGTCCGGGTGTCACGGGGAACCTGACGGTCTTCGCGGCGGCGTCGCTGACCGGGACGTTCACCCAGATCGGCAAGGACTTCGACGCCGCCAACGGGACGAAGACGACGTTCAACTTCGCGGGTAGCTCCGCCCTGGCGACGCAGATCAACCAGGGTGCGCCGGCCGACGTGTTCGCCTCCGCGAGCCCGACCAACATGAAGACGGTTACGGATGCGGGCAACGCCGACGGTACCCCGACCACGTTCGTCAAGAACCAGCTCGTCATCGCCGTGCCGAAGGGCAACCCCAAGCACATCACCGGGTTGGCGGACCTGACCAAGGCCGGGGTGAAGGTCGCCGAGTGCGCCGCCGCCGTGCCGTGCGGAGCAGCGGCGATCAAAGCCCTGGCGGCGGCGAAGGTGACGTTGAAGCCGGTCACGTTGGAGCAGGACGTGAAGTCGGCACTGTCCAAGGTGACGCTCGGTGAGGTCGACGCGGCGCTGGTGTACCGCACTGACGCGAAAGCCGCCGCGTCCAGTGTGGACGGTATCGAGTTCCCGGAGTCCGCGGGCGCCATCAACCTGTACCCGATCGTCGTGTTGAAGAACAGCGCGAACAAGACCGCGGCGCAGGCATTCGTCGCCTATGTGTTGTCGGACAAGGGGATGAGTGTGCTGACGGCGGCCGGCTTCCAAGCCCCGTAGTGTCCACCTCCGACCAGGAGCAGGTGGTGCGGCCGGTGGCGGCCGCACCACCCGCCGGCCGGCGCCGCACCCGTACCACCCGGGCACCCGTCGCGCTGCTCGTGCCGGCCGCGGCGGGCCTCGCCTTCCTGGTACTCCCGCTGCTCGGCCTGATACTGCGGACACCGTGGAGCACCCTGCCCCAGCGACTGACCGCGCCCGGCGTGCTCACCGCGCTGCGCCTGTCCCTGGAAACCGCAAGCCTCGCCACCCTGGTATGTGTGGCTCTGGGCGTACCCCTGGCCTGGCTGCTGGCCCGCATCGACTTCCCCGGCCGCCGCATCGTGCGGGCACTGGTCACGGTGCCCCTGGTCCTGCCGCCGGTGGTCGGCGGCGTGGCGCTGCTGCTGGTCTTCGGCCGCAACGGTCTGCTCGGCGCCCAGATCAACACCTGGTTCGGGGTCAGTCTGCCGTTCACCACCCCGGCCGTGGTGGTCGCCGAATCCTTCGTCGCCATGCCGTTTCTCGTCATCGCCGTCGAAGGCGCGCTGCGCGGCGCCGACACCCGCTTCGAGGAAGCCGCCGCCACCCTGGGCGCCGGTCGGTGGACCACCTTCCGCCGCGTCACCCTGCCCCTGGTCGCGCCCGGCATCGCCGCCGGGGCGGTGCTGTGCTGGGCCCGCGCGTTGGGCGAGTTCGGCGCGACCATCACGTTTGCCGGCAACTACCCCGGCACCACCCAGACCATGCCCCTCGCCGTCTACCTCAGCCTGGAGTCCGGCGACCTGGACGCCGCCATGGTGCTCAGCCTGATCCTGCTCACCGTGTCGGTGACCATCCTGGCCAGCCTGCGCGACCGGTGGATCACCAGCCCATGAACGACGCCCCGCCCGGTACCGCAGCGCCGATGTTGGCCGCGCACCTGATCGTGGAGCGCGGCCAGTTCCGGCTGGACCTGGGCCTACGCATCGCGGCCGGCGAGGTGGTGGCCCTGCTCGGCCCCAACGGGGCGGGCAAGACCACCGCGCTGCGGACCCTGGCGGGACTGCTGCCGCTGACCGCCGGACACATTCAGTTGGGCGGCGAGACCCTCGATGACCCTGACCGTCAACTGTGGACACCCGCCGAGCGGCGACACATCGGCGTGGTGTTCCAGGACTACCTCCTCTTCCCCCACCTGACCGCCCTGGACAACGTGGCGTTCGGGCCCCGCAGCCACGGCCAGACCCGCCCGGCCGCGCGGGCCCTGGCCACCGGATGGCTGGCCCGGGTGGGGCTGGCCGAGTACGCCCGCGCAAAACCCAGGCAACTCTCCGGCGGGCAGGCGCAACGCGTCGCGCTGGCCCGGGCGCTGGCCGTCGACCCCGCACTGCTGCTGCTCGACGAACCTCTCGCCGCGCTGGATGCCCGTACCCGCCTGGACACCCGCGCCCAACTCCAACGCCACCTCGGCGAGCACCCCGGCGCCACGCTGCTGGTCACCCACGACCCGCTCGACGCTCTCGTGCTGGCCGACCGGCTGGTCATCATCGAAGACGGGCAGATCGTGCAGGAAGGCGACGCGGCCACCATCACCGCTCAGCCGCGTACCGACTACGTCGCCCGGCTGGTCGGCCTCAACCTGTACCGCGGCCGGGCGGACGGGCGCACCGTCCACATTGGCGACGGCTTCACCCTCACCGTGGCCGACGCCGCCGACGGGGAGGTGTTCGTCGCGTTCCCGCCCGCCGCCGTGGCACTGCACCCCGACCGGCCCGACGGCAGTCCCCGCAACACCTGGCCGGCCACCATCACTGACATCCAACGCCACGGCGACAACCTGCGCGTCCACCTCAGCGGACCGGTCACCGCCGCCGCCGACATCACCCCCGCCGCTGCCAGCCAGCTACACCTGGCCCCGGGCCAGCCGGTGTGGGCCGCGCTGAAAGCCGTGGAAACCCGCACCTACCCGGCCACCACAGCATCGCCCTCACCCAGCGCATCACCCACATCGCTGGACGGGTAGGCCACGGACGGGCACCGTAGCGCGGGCGCTGATCGAGGGTGACCCGGTGACCGCGCTGGTCAAGTCGACCGAGGTCAGCGTCGCGGTCGCCTGACCCGCAGCGGGACCAGGCGTGGCATCACCGTCGGGTGGGGGTGGTGGGCTTGGTCGCGGTCGAGTCGATGTCGTCGAGGAACCGCATCGCCGCGCGCACGTTTTCCACCCGCCAACTGGTCAGGATCTGCCCGAAGCCGGTCTCGGACGCATGCTGCCGCTCCAGCGCCGTCTGGACCGGGGTGAACGCCGCGCGCTGCGCCGCGATCAACTCGGCGGGCGGGATGCCGCGGCGCAGCCGCAGCGCGAGTTTGACGAGCAGTTCGGAGCGCACGTCGCGCACGTGGGCGACCGGTTCCCGCAGCCAGGTGCCGGCCGCGGCGTGGCCGGCGCGTGTGGTGGTCAGGATGGAACGCTTCGGCCCGCGCCGGCCGGCTTCGGTGGCCTCGACGCGCACCAGTTCGAGGTCGGTGAGCCGGTCCAGGCAGCGGTACACGATGGGCCGGGGCAGATGCCAGGCCCGGCCGACCTGGCCGTGTTCGGCGGTCAGCGCGGCGACCGCGAAGCCGTGCGTCGGGTTCTCGTCGACCAGGCACAGCACGATCCAGTCGGCCAGCGACAGCGGAGGTTGCGCGCCCACGCGGCAAGCGTAGTGCCAGCGCCCTGCCGGCCGCGCCGGTGAGGGCTTCACCAACCCACCCGGCCTAGGTAGTCTCACTGTGACTACCAGGTCGGGAGTACGGCATGACCGGCGCGTTGCGGGCCCCAGCCGCTGGCGTGGCGCCTGCGGCGCATACCACCATGGGGTGGTTGGCCGACGGCACCCCGTTCTACGCGCCCCTGGGTGGGATGCTGGCCGAGGGTGACCGGGTGTGCTGTCACCTGTGTGGCCGATGGTTTCTGTCAGTGGCCAGCCACCTGCGCGTGCACGGCTGGGTCAAGGCCGACTACACCGCGGCGTTCGGTCTGGAACGGGGCAACCCGCTGAGCGGGGAGGCCACCCGCAAGCGGCGCAGCGCGGCGTTGACCGCGCGGCAGGCCGTCGAGCCGGCCATCGCGCAGGCACAGGCCCGGGCGCGGATCCGGGCCCGCAGCGGCGCGCTGACCAGGGCCGCCATCGGCGCCGCGCGAGGCCGCGCGCATCCAACCGAACGCCGCGCCAAGACCCTGGCCGCGTTGGCGGTGATCAGTCCACAGGCGCGGGCTGAGGGCACCCGGCGCCGCGGCAGGCTGCACCTGCAGCGGGTCGCGGCACAGGCGGCGGCCCGGCTGGGCTTCGCCGATTTCGCGTCGTACCTGCTGGACCGGTTGGGGCGCGGGCTGAGCATGGCGGCGATCAGCCGCGAGGCCGGTCTACACAAAGACTGGGTGTCCCGGCAGGCCCCCACCGTGGCGCCGCAGATCGCCCAGGCCCGCCACCAGATCCAGCCTCACCACACCGATGTCCGGCTGCAACCGGTGGCCCGGCGGTTCGGATTCGGCCACCCCGCGGCGTATCTGCGCGCCCGGCACGTCGAACAGCACCGCAGTGTCGCGGCGCTTGCCGCCGAGGCCGGGGTGTCGCGGGCGACGATCCGCGCCGCACTGACCCACCACGGCATTGCCGTGCGCGCGCATGCCACCACACGCCACCAGGCAGCGCAGCGGGACCAGGCGGTCGCCGGGGCGTTGGGGTTCGACTCGCTCGCCGACTACATCGCGGCGCGCCGGACCCACGGGGCCACGTGGACGAGCATGGTCGCCGAGTCCGGAGTGGCCGAGACCACGCTGCGCCGCCACGCCTGGCGTTGACGGTGCTCCCGCTGATCCCGCGCGGGTGAGCGCCGCGGACCGGTTGGTGCGGCGGCCGTGCGCCGGATCCGGCAGGTTTCGGGTCGGATCCGGCGCACCGCCTGTGCGCTCACGGGTTGAGGGCGGCGTTTTCTTGCGGGGTGAGCATCCGGGATCGGATCAGGAAGCGGAAGCCTTCGGGTGCCTCCAGCGAGAACCCGCCCCCGCGACCTTTCACCACATCGACGGTCAGGTGCGTGTGGCGCCAGGTCTGGAACTGTGCGGTGGACATCCAGAACGTCACCGGCTCCGGTACCCCCTCGATGCGCAACGCCTGGAGCAGCACGTCCGACCCGCCGGTCTTGAACTCGCCTTCCACGTAGCACATCGGTGAGCTGCCGTCGCAACAGCCACCGGACTGGTGGAACATCAGGGGTCCGTTGGCCGCGTACAGCTTGCGCAGCAGATCGGCGGCGGCGTCGGTGACCTCGACGCGTGACATCTCGGTCATCGGCTGGCCTAGAAGAACCCGAGCTTCTTGGCCGAGTAGCTGACCAGCAGATTCTTGGTCTGCTGGTAGTGATCCAGCATCATCTTGTGGTTTTCCCGACCGATGCCGGAGCCCTTGTAGCCGCCGAACGCCGCGTGCGCGGGGTAGGCGTGGTAGCAGTTGGTCCACACCCGGCCGGCCTGGATCGCCCGACCCGCCCGGTACGCCTGGTTGCCGTCCCGGGTCCAGACGGCGGCACCCAGCCCGTACAGCGTGTCGTTGGCGATCTTGATGGCGTCGTCGAAGTCGCTGAATGGTGCCACCGACACGACCGGGCCGAAGATCTCCTCCTGGAAGATCCGCATCGAGTTGGTGCCCTGGAAGATCGTCGGCTGCACGTAGAAGCCGCCGGCCAACTCACCCGCCATCTCCCGGCGGGCGCCGCCGGTGAGCACCTTCGCGCCTTCCTTCTGGCCGATGTCGAGGTAGGACAGGATCTTCTCCAACTGGTCGTTGGACGCCTGCGCGCCGATCATCGTGGCCAGGTCCAGCGGGTGCCCGGCGACGATCTGCTCGGTACGCGCGACCGCGGCTTCGAGGAACGCGTCGTAGTGGCCCTGCTGGATCAGCGCCCGCGACGGGCAGGTGCAGACCTCGCCCTGGTTGAGGGCGAACATGGTGAAGCCTTCCAGGGCCTTGTCGTAGAAGTCGTCATTGGCCGCGCTCACGTCGTCGAAGAAGACGTTCGGGCTCTTGCCGCCCAGTTCCAGGGTGACCGGCTTGATGTTCTCCGAGGCGTACTGCATGATCAGCCGCCCGGTGGTGGTCTCCCCGGTGAACGCGACCTTCGCCACCCGCGGACTGGACGCAAGCGGTTTACCGGCTTCGATACCGAACCCGTTGACGATGTTGACCACACCCGGTGGGAGCAGGTCGGCGATCAGGCTCATCAGGAAGTGGATCGAGGCGGGGGTCTGCTCGGCGGGCTTGATGACCACGGCGTTGCCGGCGGCCAGCGCGGGCGCGAGTTTCCAGGTGGCCATCAGGATCGGGAAGTTCCACGGGATGATCTGGGCGACCACGCCCAGCGGTTCGTGGAAGTGGTAGGCGACGGTGTCGCCGTCGATCTCCGACAGCGACCCCTCCTGGGCGCGGATGGCGCCGGCGAAGTAGCGGAAGTGGTCGACGGCCAGGGGAATGTCGGCGGCCATCGACTCCCGGATCGGTTTGCCGTTCTCCCAGGTTTCGGCGACCGCGAGGGCCTCGATGTTGGCTTCGATCCGGTCCGCGATCTTGTTGAGGATGTTGGCCCGCTCGCCGGCCGAGGTGCGCCCCCACCCGGGTGCCGCGCCGTGCGCCGCGTCCAGCGCGAGTTCGACGTCCTCGGCGGTACCGCGGGCGATCTCGGTGAACGTCTCGCCGGTCACCGGGGTCGGGTTCTCGAAGTACTGACCTTTGACCGGCGGCACGAACTGGCCACCGATCCAGTTGTCGTAGCGGGGCAGGTAGTTCATCTTGGCGCCGGGTGTACCAGGCGCGGCGAAATCGGTCATCGGGGTGACCTCCGTCAACTGCCGCCGCCCATCGTTGGACGGTCGTGGTGTGACGGATCCTAGTTTCCGGGACGTTACATGAACGTAGCGTCGCTGGTCAGGCCGTAGTCGGCGCGCAGCTGCCGGATGCGGGTGGCGGCGATGACGCGGTGCGCGGACAGCACCGGCGCGATCCTCGCGAGACGTTCCCACACTTCGAGGTCGTCGAACCCGTCCCGGTCCGCCCAGGCCCGCACCGGGTCCGGGTCGGATGAGGCGAGTACCGCCGAGCGGATCAGGGTGTCCAACCACACCCGCTGCGCGGCCACCCCCGGCGCCGCGGAAGCCGGCAGCAGCGGCCCGCCGTAGGCGGCGACCGCTTCGGCGAGGTGGTTGCCGCGCAGCGCCGCGGCCACGTCACGGAAATCGGCGCCCACCGTCCCGGTCAGCCGGTACGGGCGGGAGGCGAGCAGGTCACCGACGATGTGCCGCAGCCGGGTCATTTCCACTCGTACCGTGGCCGGGTTGGCCAGATCGTCGTAGAGGGCGCCGGCGAGTTGTTCGCCGCTCAGTCCGTCGGGATGCAACACCAGCATGATCATGATCTCGGTGTGCCGGCGGTGCAACCGGATGTCACGGCCGGCCAGGTGCAGGACACCGTCGTTTCGGCCCAGCGCGCACAGCCGCGCGGTCGGCGCGGGGTCGGGGGTCCACAGGCCGGTGGGCTGGCGCAGGTGGCGGGCCAACTCGGCTTGCGAGGCGCGGGCAGCCGAGCGCACCAGGGCCAGACTCAGCGGATTGGCGACACCGTCGCCGCCGGTGATGTCGATGGCGCCCAGCACCTGTCCGGTCGCCGGATCATGGATCGGCGCGGCCGAACAGGTCCACGCCTGCACCGCGGACAGGAAATGCTCGGTGGCGAAGATCTGCACCTCGTGGTCGAGGGCCAATGCTGTGCCGGGAGCGTTGGTGCCGGCGTGCGCCTCGTCCCACCAGGCGCCCTCGATGAAATTCATCTTCTCCGCGCGGGCCCGGGCGACCCGGTGCCCTTCCACCCACAACAACTGCCCCGCGGCGTCGGACACCGCCATCAGGTAGTCGCCGTCCTCCGCGGCGGTACCCACGAGTTGCCGCAACACGCCGATGACCTTGGACAGCGGATGGGCAGCCCGATAGGTCGACAGATCCTCGTCGGCGAGCGTGACCGGCGGATCAGCCGCCTGTGCGAGGTGCGCGTCCGACGAGCGCATCCATGACTGGGCCACGACGTCGCGAAGCCCCGCGCCGACGCCGGTCAACGCGTGGGTGGACAGGAACCGCGCGTGGGCCACGGCGATCTCGCGGGCCCGCCGCCGCGGATCCGCGCCGACGTCGGCGAGCCACGCGCTACCCATAACTCCCGCCACTGACCGTGATGCCTCGATAGTTACCCCGCCGCCGAACCGGACGCAACGCCCGCTGCGAAGACAGTCGCCAGCAGCCACTTCCCCAGCGTGCATCTGCTGGCAGAATCTTGCCACCTACCATCGCAGACGCGCAGCAGAACGACAACGCAGGGTCGCGACTGCGCGCCGATGACGAGGCCCGTGTCCCGCCAGGGCTGCCCGCCGCAGGCCGACCGCATATCGCGGACGTCAGATGATGAACGGCAACCATTCCGGCCGCGAGGCGGCCGCGCAGCGCATCATGCGCGGCAAGACGCAATGGCGCCGTGCGCGTCCAGTCGGCGTAGTCGGGCTGACCGTCCTTTCCGACGCCGCTGGGCGACCGAAAGCCGCTGACACCCAACCACGCGTACCCCACCGGCGTCTATCAGGTTAGGAGGTGACGGGTGGACCGCTACCAGGGATTCCGGGAGTTCGTACAGACGCGCGGCGCCGCACTGTCACGGACCGCGTACCTGCTGACCGGCTCACACCACGAGGCCGAGGACCTGCTCCAGTCCGCGCTGCTGAAGATGGCCGCGCACTGGTCCCGGGTGGCCCACGACGGCAATCCCGAGGCGTACCTGCACCGGATCATGATCAACGAACGTACCTCCCGCTGGCGGCGGCGCCGGCCACGCACCTCCCCCGAGATGCCCGAGGTACCCGCGCCCTGGGACGAGGCGGACCGCGCGGTACGCCGGCTCACTCTGGCCGAGGCGCTGGCGCAACTGCCCCCGCGCCAGCGGGCGGTGATCGTGCTCCGCTTCTACGAGGACCGCACCGAGGCGGAGACGGCGGACCTGCTGGGCTGCGCGATCGGCACTCCCAAGAGTCGCTAGATGCTACGGTCGATGCCAGGAGGTACGGACATCGATCGGGGGTAACGATCCGATGGTACGACGGGGACGGCAGGCTACGAGCCGCGTGCGGGTGCGTTTCGGCACGAAGACGGGGTTGCTGGCCGGCGCCGGGGAGGTGCGGGCGGCGCGGTATCAGCGGGCCAGCCAGGACAAGAAGGAACAGGGCAAGAGCGTCACCGATCAGGGCAAGCTGAACAAGGCCGAGCTGGTGCGGTACGCGTGGTCGGACGCGGGGTCGTTCACCGACAACGACCGATCCGCATCCCGGTACGCGACAAAGGACCGGCCGGACTTCGAGCGGCTGATCGAGGGCATCCGGGCCGGCCGGTTCGACGTGCTGGTGATCTGGGAGATCTCCCGCAAGGAACGCGACCTCGCGGTGTACGTGAAGATCCGGGACATGTGTACCTCGGTCGGGTTGTTCTTCTGGCTGGTGGGTGGTGTCCTGTACGACCTGCGGGATAAGAACGACCGGATGATGCTGGGTTTCCAGGCGGTACAGGCGGAGTGGATGGCCGACACGATCCGGGACAACGTGCTGCGCGGCATCGTCGGCGCGGCCGAGGCCGGGCGCCCGCACGGCAAGGTCACGTACGGGTACCGGCGCATCTACCACCAGCGGACCCGGGCGTTGGAGCGGCAGGAGCCGGACACGGAGCTGCGCACCGCCACCGCCCAGGACGGCACCGCATGCGAGTACTCCCGGGCCGGAGTGGTTCGCGACATCATCGCGAAGGTCGGCAAGGGCGTACCGCTCAGCCAGATCGAAAGCCAGCTGAACGCTCAGGGCATCCCATCGCCGGAGGGTGCGACGTGGCGGCGCGGGATCATCCGCAAGATCGCGATGAACCCGGCCTACATCGGCAAACGGGTCTTCCGGGGCGAGATCGTCGGGGACGGCATCTGGCCCGCCCTGGTGGATCCGGACGCCTACTGGCAGTGCGTCCGGCTGTTGGAGGACCCGTCGCGGACCACCACCCGCGCCGGGCGCGCCGTGCACCTGCTGTCCTACATCGTGCACTGCGGGGTGTGTGGCGGCCCGGCCTCATCGCAGGTGGTCAACCGACGCAGCTGGAGCGGGCGGATGTACTCGTGCCTGAGGCGTCGCTGCGCGGCTGTCAACGCCGACGTACTGGACGAGTACGTGCAACGCGTCGTGGTGGCCTGGCTGGCCCTGCCGGAGACCGGGAGGATGCTGGACCAGCTCTCCGGCGGGGACGAGCAGGTGACCCGCGCCCGGGCCGAGGCGGCGCGGCTGCGCGCCGAACTGGAGGAGTACAAGAAGCTCGCCGAGATCGGGGAGATCAAGGCGACCGACTACGCCCGTTTCTCGCGGGGTCTGGAGGCGCAGATCGCCGAACAGGAGGCGCTCGCCGCTGAGGCGGGCATCCCCCCGGTGCTGCGCGGTATGGTCGGCCCACACGCGATGATCAGCTGGGCGGCGCTCGGCGACGAGGTGGCCCGCAAGCGGGAGATCATCCGGCTGGTCGCCGACATCAAGCTGCGACAGGCGGGCAAGGGCACCCGGCAGGCATTCGGCGCGCACCGCCTGGACTGGCAGTGGCGGCTTGGTCCGGCACCTGACGCGGCTTCGGGCAGCGACGCCGCATCATGAACCACGCGTAACCTGCGGTGCTGGGTGATCGCATTACAAGGAACGAGCCGCGCCGTTCGGCATGCTGTGCGCTTCATGCTGCCCGGTCGGTGCCTCGATCATTCGAACCCACGAGTCGGGTACGCAGATCGCCTGGTGTCAACGTTACCTGGGCGGGGCGTGGCCAGTGCGTCATAGGCAAGGATCGCAATGGCAGGCCGGTGTCAGTTTGTGCTGACATGGTCTGACCGTGCCGAGTGATAGGTCGGGTGGCGAGAACTCAACGCCGACCACCACCTCGGCGCCCTCTCCACGTCGACACATGGGCCGCGCAGCGCTGACCTGCAGGTGCGCCGACGAGCACCCGGACGGTCCGCACGAGGGCACTGGCGATGGCCCGACACCTGACCCGCCCCGGCTATCGAGGACGAGATCCAGGCACTGGCCACGCCCCGCCCACGTAACCGTTGACACCAGGCGATCTGCGTACCCGACTCGTGGGTTCGAATGATCGAGGCACCGACCGGGCAGCATGAAGCGCACAGCATGCCGAACGG
>DATEJJ010000271.1:0-30114 GCA_035278125.1 Rugosimonospora sp. | reverse complement strand
GGAGCGATCGACCCGGACCGGTTGCCGGACCCGCCCGCGCCCGCCGAGGCGCCGGCACCGGCCGGCGCACCGCTGTGGGACGAGCAGTTCGAGACGCTGCTGCGCGAGGCGCTCGCCGCGGCCTCGTACCAGGGCGAGCTGACCCCGGACGTGTCGCTGACGGACGCCGGGCTGGACTCGTTCGGCACCGTGGGGCTGCTCGTCTCGCTGGAGCAGGGCTACGGCATCACCATCCCGGAAGACTTCCCGGTGGTCGACATCTTCCGGACTCCCCGGTCGCTGTGGGAGACCGTGGCGTCCCTGCGCGACGCGGCCTGAACCCCGGCGGCCCGCTCGGTCGGTGGCGTCAGTGCACCAGGAGGGCGTGCAGGCGCGTCATGAACGCGGTGACCTGCTCCTGCGCGATGCCCTTGGTGCGCACGCGCAGCATCAGCGCGGTGCCGGCCTCCTCCGCGGCGACCAGGTAGCACTCGGGGCCGACCGTGGAGAACGGTTCGTCCCAGTACAGCGCGCCGTCGTCGGACAGCGGGCCGGTCAGCTGCGGCTCGGTGAGGAAGTTGAACGCGCAGGTGGCCGCGTGCTCGGTGCCCCGACGCTGCGCCGCGGCGGTACGCAGACCCGCCACAGTGTCCACATTGTACATTCCGAAACGGTAGGCGGTCAGCACCGCGCGGTGTACCAGCGCGGCGTGCTCGGCGAGGTCGTCCACGGCGGCGACCGGCATCGCGGTCCACTGGTTCATCGAGGTGACCACCTGCCTCCACTGTGGACTGAACCGGTTCGAGCACATGGTCTGCGCGACCAGCGCGTCGACGCCGGCCACCTCGGCCACCGCCAGGGTGTACGCCGCCAGCACCACGCTGGACACCGACGTGCCGGTACGCGCGGCCAGCCGGGCGGCTCCCGCGTACGCGGGGCGGGACCGGATGGTGCACCGCAGCGCGCCCGATCCGCTCGGGTCCGCACCGGGGAATCCGGTGCCGGTGCCGGCGGCGAAGAGCTTCTCCCAGTACCCGGCGGCCGCCACCCGGGTCCGTTCCTGCCGTGGATCGTGCTGCCAGGCGGCCAGGTCCAGCGGTCCGGTCGCCGCCGAGTCCACCGCCGGATCCCGCAGGAATGCCTGGAAGTCGTGCGCCAGCACGTCACCGCACCAGCCGTCGGCGACCATGTGATGCTTGATCATGAAGATGTCGGTGGGCCGACCGCCCGCGGTGACGATGCGGATCCGCCAACCGAAGTCGGTGTCCAGATCGAACGGCCGGTTCACCAACTGCGCCTGCTCCACCATCGGATCGCCCTCGATGGGCCCCTCGATGATCTCGACGTCCGCGGCGGCGGCGACGCCCTGCCGCGGGCACGCCGGGTCGCTGAAGTCGTACCGGGTACGCAGCGAGGGGTGGCGGGCGCTGAGGGCGGCGACTGCCTGGCGTACCCGCCGCGAGTCCACACCCTCCGGCACCCGCCAGCCGTTCCAGTCGTTGGCCTCGTGCCACCGGTGCGGGGGGAGCGTCTGGACGTCCCGCCAGACGGAGAGCTGCCCGTACGACAGCGGACCGGTACTCGACGAGTGCATCGGTGAAGTCCTCTCCTGACAAGGGTTCCGGGTACGCGTCCCGGCCGCTGCGGGAAAGGCGGTCCGCCGCAACGGACCGCCTCTACCGACATACGAGCGTCAACTCACACCTTCGACAGAGCCTTCATGGTTGTCACCTCCTCGGTCACTCGACGCTGGCGCCGGCCGCAACGCCCCGCGAGGAGGCGTGCGAGCCGGCCGGGCTGTGGGTGTGCGCCGGCGGATCGGCGCGGTCTGTGGCACCGGACCGGATCAGCGCACGGGCGAAGAGGTCGCGGGTGTCGAGGTAGTCGGCCTCGCTGCGCGCGGTGTCCATGATGAACGTGCGGCAGCCGGCGTCCAGGTACCGCGCGACCTCCCCGGCGACGTTCTCGTGGCTGCCCACCAGGTACGGGCAGAAGCTGGCGTAGTTGTGGAACGGCCCCATCCAGTACGGGCTGCCCGGGCCGCCGGGGAACTCCGCGGCGGTGCCGAGCTGGCTGAGCCACTGCGAGTCCGAGACCTGGCGCGCCATCCGCTGCAGCATCTGTCCGGCCCGGCTGGCCGGGAAGCGGTCGCGCGCCACCCGCCACGCCTGCTCGTCGGTGTCCCGGGCGATGATGCCCAGCCGCACGCCGCCGCCCCGGGGGACGTCCTCGTCCGCACCGGGTGGCATGGGGTAGCGCACCGCCACCGCGCCGAGCTGCTCGCCGGCCCGCCGGCCCGCGTCGGAGGATCCCGAGATGAACAGCTCCGGCCGCAGCCGTTCGGGCAGTGCGGGGAACACGGCGAGACCCCGCACCCGGTAGTGGTCGCCGTCGAAGGTGACCGGGCGGCCACCCGCCAGCAGCAGTTCGATCAGGCGGGTGTACTCGACCAGCCGGGCGTACCGCGCGTCGTGCGCGGTACGGTCGTCCAGCGCCGCGAGGTCGGTCTGGTTGCCGCCCGCCACGAGGTTGAGGTAGACGTGCCGGTCGTAGAGCAGGCCGATGCTGGCGATCTTCTGGGCCACCGCGAACGGGTGTGCGTACACCGGCTGGAGGGCGATCAGCGGGGTGAGCCGCCGGGTGGCCGCGATCAGCTCCTGCGCCACCGCCCAGGGGTCGACGGTACGGTTGTCCGAGTAGACCAGCGCGCCGCAGAAGCCGGCATCCTCACTGAGCTGCGCCGCGTGCCGCACCACGTCCCGGTACCCGGTACCGGCACCGACCGGTGGCGGGACGGTCGCGAAGATCCGGACATCGCCCGGTGGGTTGCTCACCCGGGTCACCCCTCCTCCAGTTGCCGGTCCGCGAGCCGCCACAGGCGGCTGCCGTGTGCCACGAGCGGTCCCGTCCCGGGATCGCACCCGAGCCGGTGTACGTCGAGCAGCACCAGGTCGTGGTCCCCGGCACGGATCTCCCGCGCCACCGTGCAGTCGAACCAGGCGCTCGCGCCGGCCAGCAACACCGCCCCGCCGCGTACGCCGTGCCACGCCAGACCGGCGAAGCGGTCCGCACCGCGGGCCGCCAGTTGCCGGCACGCCGCCTGGTGGCCGTGGCTGAGGACGCTCACGCCGAGCCGCCCCGACCGGCGCAGCCGTGGCCAGGTGGTCGAGGTGACCGCCATGCAGACCGACGCCAGCGGCGGGTCCCAGGACACCGGTGTGAAGGAGCTGACCGCCATACCGACCGGCACCCCGTCCACCAGCCCGGCGATCGCGGCGACCCCGGTGGGGAAGGTCAGGAATGCCTGCCTCGTGATGGCCGGACTGGACACCCCGTGGAGAACGACCTCCAGGTCGACGGTGAGCGTGTCCACGGCGTGAGTCACCGCCGCGCGCCGGGCTCGGGTACGGCCGCGCCGCGCCGGTCCGGTACCAGTCCACAGTGGAGGTTGACCGGTTCCGCGGCTACCGCTGCGTTCCTCGGGCCGTCCGGCTGGGATCTGCGCATACCGAAGAGCTTGGTCGCCGCGGCATCGCCAAACCAGGCAGGCGGCCGGCAATTCCCGTCCGGAAGTTGCCCAACCGGTTGCCGGGACCGGTGGCACGCGGTTCCCCGCGACGGGGGACCGCGTGCCGGGCGCCCGGGCCGGCGATCACCGCGGCGACAAGGGGGCGGCGTCCGCGGGCTGCACCGCGCCCGAACGCACCCGGACCATCGGCCGGCCGCGCACGGCCGCCGGCCGCGGTGCCACGCGCCGGTTCGGCGCCGGTAGCGCCAGCGACCGGTCCCGGCGCAGGATCGTGGCGTGCAGGTGGGACAGCTCCGGTCCGGGATCGAGCCCGAGTTCGGCGGCGAGATGGGACCTGGTACGCCGGTACACCTCCAGTGCCTCGCCGATGTTGCCCAGCCGGTATAACGCCAGCATGAGCTGCCCGGCCAGCCGTTCGCGTAGCGGGTGTTGGGCGACCAGTTGGGAGAGTTCGTCCCGCATCAGGCGGTCGTGGCCGGCGGCGAGGTCCGCGTCGATGCGGTCCTCCAGGCTCAGCAGGCGCAGGTCGTCCAGGCCGCGGCAGATGTGTTGCAGGTTCGCCCCGGCGCTCAGGTCCTGCAGCGCCGGGCCGCGCCACAGGCCCAGCGCCCGCCGCAGCAGGTCGGCCCGCGCCTGCTGGTCCTCCACCGCGGCCGCGCCGCGGACCAGCTGGCGGAACACGTGCGCGTCGACCTGGGCCGGGTCCACCGTCAGGGTGTAGCCCGGCGGCGTGCTCAGCAGGGCGACTCCGTACGCCGCCGCCGGCGCCAGCGCCTTGCGCAGCCGGGCGACGTGCGCGAAGACCACCCGGCGCGCGGCCGGTGGCGGTGCCTCCCAGATCAGGTCGACCATCCGCTCCACCGGTACGCAGTGCCCAGGTTCCAGTAACAGCAGCGCCAGCAGCATCCGCCGTTTCGGTGGCCCCAGATCCAGCCGGCGGCCGTCGACGACCGCCTCAAGCGGCCCGAGCACCCGGAACTCCACCGGTACATCCATCCATCGGTCTGACACATTCCCCCCTCGATGCGACCCCGCCCCCCGGCCGGGCTGCTGCCGTCACGGCCCGACCGCCCCCGCCGTGCCCGTCTCAAATGATCACTGACGACCTTTATGATCACTGACGACCGGGCCTGATACCCCCGACCGGGTGTCCGAACGGTGACGCGCCCCCCTGGTTGCCACTTCTCCGCTACGCCGACCCGGAAGAATCCTCGCGACCGGGGTTTCGCCGCTCGCTGGACCCGGGCTGGCGGGCAGTGCGGACAGCCTGCGGGGCGCCGTTCACCGTCCGCTCACCGGCGGCTCATCGGATCTGGGCAAGGAAGCCGACAACGCGGCCCGGCGCGGGCATCGGCCGGCTACTGTGATGCATCGGCGCTGGGAAGCCGCCGCGGGGTCGCCGGTCCGGGTGATGGATCGCAGTCTGGGTGCGCGTCAACTACTGTCCGGCGGCTCAGCCGCCGTTGGCGGAGAAGTGCATGAAGTCCGTCAGGGATCGGTAGTCGCCGCCCCATTTCCATCCCACGGCGGCGAACGCCTGCACGACGGGTCCGTGCGGCAGGATCATGCCGGGCCGGACGGTACCGCGGTCGAGGTAGGAGGTGGCCAGTTCGGGCAGCACGACGGTGCCCTCGTGGTACGGGTTCTGGAACGGGTTGACGTCCACGGCGAGTCCGTACGCGTGCTGCGACCAGGCCGTCTGGCCGCGTACCGGCCGGCAGGCGAACGCGGCGGTGGTGTTGCCGTCACCCGTCGGGGGTGCGTTGAGTTCGGCGGCGCTGGTGACCCGCATCCGCTCGATCGGGTACCCCGCGGCGAACAACTTGCCGAACACCGTGACCATGGCGTTAGCCGCGCGGGCGTTGACCAGCAGCTCACCGGTATGCGCCCGCCCGTCGAACCCGCGGAAGCTGACCGTCACATACCGCAGGTCGGTGGCCTTGACCGGGCAGGTGCTGGTCCAGGTGGAGCGGGTGAGCACGCCGGCCGGTACCGCCTGGATCGTGGCGTGGAAGCCGCCGTCGGCCGGCGGCGGTAGTTCGTCGGTCGTGATGATCGATCGGTTGCGCAACTCCGGCGGGGTCTCCTGCGCCGCGGCGAAGCCGCTGGACCCGACCGGCAGTACCCGCGTGCCCAGCCAGGCCGGTGCCGGGGTGGCGTCGCCGATACGCGTGACCGACGGGGACGGGCGGGGGACCGCCGGTGAGGTCGCGGTCGGCACGCTGGACCTGCTCGCCTGCGCGTGCGGTGCCGGACCGGGTGACGGGCCGGAGCAGGCCGCCGCGACACCGCAGCCCAGCAGCACCGCCACCCACCGGGTCACCGGCAGCCATGCGGAAGTCCGGTCTCGCCCGGGCATCCTCGTCTTGGTTTCCGGCAGGTCGTTACACCCGCCCGCGCCGTCTGTCACCACCGGTCGACCGTGCCACACGATGCCAGTCTGCCAGCGGATGGTTCATGACAGGCACCGCCCGGTGCGGGCGGGGCTTCGCAGACGCCGCTCAGTCCCGGACGATCGGCGGTTCCGCCTGGTCCGGGTGGGCCAGGACGGACGTCACCTGGCGCTTGCCGGTAGGCAGGCCGGATGCCGGGTCGCGAGGCGCGTCGGCCAGTACCACATGTGTGATGACCGGCGGGTCGCCACCGGCCAGTACCGCGACCTGCCCGCCGTCGTCCGGGTCTCCGGCCAGCACCGCGGTGCTGGTGTGCTTCGACTGCGTGTTGTCCGGCCCCAGGTCGTTGGCGACCACGCCGGACGCGGCCGGTAGCGCCGCGGCCGCGAGTATGGCCGCGCCTGCGAGCCACTTCTTGATCGTCATCCGTTCCTCCAGCGTCGAGATCGATCTTCGATCGGGCGGCGTTCCATCCGGTTCCATCCCGGACCTGTGGCGGCAGGACGCCCAGAACTACACGCGAACCAGCCAGTCGTCTTCGGCGGTGACCCCGCCGGACGTCCCATCCGCCGCAGCGACCACCGGGCACGGGTGGCAGTCCGGCAACGGATTGTCGACGCTCACCGCCGGCCGCGCCGTGCCCCACACCGCGGAGGCGCCCACGGCCCCGACGCCGCCCAACGCAGCCGCAAGACCGACCGCCAGGACCACCACATACCGCCTCATGGCGTACCTCCTCCCGCTCCACCTACCTGCCAGTACGCCGCAACGGCCGGCCCAGTTCACCGGCGCCACCCGCGTCTTGCCAACCGCACAACGGTCACCACGATCAGCGTCACCGTCCACGGAGGACAGAGGTGAGCCGTCACCCGTCCCGCGTCCCGACATGGTGGTACACCCAGTGGACCGCCGCGCACGAGACGCCGAGCGCGAGTTGGTAGGTGGCGAGGCCGGGCGGCGCCGGTTGGTCGCTGGGGCTGGCGAATACCTCGCCGTTGAGCCATACCACCGTCTGCGGGGGCTGCCCGTCCTTGTCGTACTCCACCAGGCAGACCGCACCGTCGCCGGGGCCGCCCTCGAACACGACCGGCACCATGCCCGACGGGCGCAGTGACTCGGTGTCGTCGTCCACGCCGGGAGGGTAACCAGCTCCCGGGGTCGGCTGGTCCTCCCATTTCCTCCCGGGGGTTATCCACCATCGAACCGGCATCAGAAGATGCAGATCGGGTTGACCGGTAGTCCGGTCGTGCCCGCGATTCTGGGCGCGGCCACGACGAGGAGGAACGCGTACCGGCCCAGCCGGGCGCTCAGCGCCCCCGCGTTGACGCCGTCGATGAGCGGGATGGCCAGTTGGGCCAGCGCCAACCGGTGTAGCGCGCCGGGCACGTCACCGGGAATGGGTGGGCGCGCGTCACCGAGTTGAGGGAGGGGCCGAAGCCGGTAGCGGTACTCCCGGGCGGCGTGAATCCGGCCGGCCCGGCGACGTCCTCGCCGCCGTCCAGCGCGAGTGCTCGTGTCAGCGTGATCGAGGTGACCGGGATGGTGAACGGACCGAATGTCTGACCCGGTGAGACGACCTCGGTGCCGCCCGCGTTCCCGCCGTACGGTGGGCGGTCAGCGTCATGCCCAGCACGATCTCCTTCCCCGATGGCCGGTGGAGCGTCGGCGCATGTGTACGGACGTTCAGGCATCGCGTCTACGCAGCATCACCCCGGCCAGGATGAGCAGCAGCACGGTCCAGGCGGTGAACACGCCCAGTCCCTGCCACGGGCTCAGCAGGTCGGTGGTGGCTTGGTGGGGTTGCATGACGAGTTGACCGGCGTTGGTGGGCATCCACGCGTTGATGTGGTGGCCCCAGCTGTCGGGCAACAGGTTGGTGAGTTGGGACAGGATGAGGATCAGGCCCAGCACCGCGGTGATGGCGCCGGCGGTGTGCCGCAGGATCGCGCCGAAAGCCAGGGAGAACAGGCTGAGTACGGCGATGTAGAGGCCGGCACCCACCACGGAGCGGGTGACCCCGGGATCGCTCAGGCTGACCGGGATATGGGTGGCGATGAGCTGCCGGCCGACCAGGAACGCCGTGAAGCTCAGCAGTTCGCCGACGACGAGCATGACCGCGGCCAGCACCGCGGTCTTCGCGGCCAGGACGGTCAGGCGCCGCGGTTGGGCCTGGAGCGTGGAGCGGATCATTCCGGTGGTGTATTCCGCGGAGACCACCATGACGCCGAGCACGGCGACCACCAGTTGGCAGACGAACACCGGCCGGGCCAGCACGATCTCCAACGGGTGGGCGGCCAGGTCGGCGCGTTCCGGTGCCTCGAGTCGGTTCCAGCGGTGCATGGTGGCCCAGGCGATCAGCGACATCAGGCCGATTGAGATGCCGGCCATCGCCACCAGCGACCAGAGGGTGGACCGGACGCTGCGGATCTTCGTCCATTCCGAACGGAGCGCCCCGCCGATCCCGGCTCGGCCGGTGGCGGGCGGGAGGCCGACTGCGGCGGTCAGGGTCATGCGTGGGCCTCCAGGGTGGTGGCGTGGTATTCGACGCTGTCGCGGGTCAGTTCCATGAATGCCTGCTCCAGTGATGCCTGTACCGCGGACAGTTCATGGATGCGGATGCCGTTGTCGAACGCCAGGTCCCCGATGCGCTCGATGGCCAGCTCGGTGACGAGCAGGTAGTCGGTCGCCTCGAACACGGCCTTGCCGCCCTGCGCGCTGATCAGTTCGCCGAGGCGGGCCGCGTCCGGGGTGCGGACCCGTACCGCCAGTTGTGAGTTCTGGTCGATGAACTCCTGCACCGTGCAGTCGGCGATCAGCCGCCCGCGGCCGATGACGAGCAGGTGGTCGGCGGTGTTCTCCATCTCCGACATCAGGTGGCTGGAGACGAACACGGTCCGCCCCTGCGCCGCGAGGTCTTTCATGAGGGTACGGATCCACAGGATGCCCTCGGGATCCAGCCCGTTGACCGGCTCGTCGAACATCAGCACCTGCGGATCGCCGAGCAGCGCCGCCGCGATACCCAGCCGCTGCCCCATGCCCAGGGAGAAGCCCTTGGCGCGCTTGCGGGCCACGGCGGCGAGCCCGACCATGTCGAGTACCTCGCCGACCCGCCGGCGGGGCAGGCTGTTGCTCTGCGCCAGGCACAGCAGGTGGTGGTAGGCGCTACGACCACCGTGGATCGCCTTCGCATCCAGCAGCGCGCCCACCTCCCGCATCGGGTACGCCAGTTCGACAAACGGCCTGCCGTTGACGGTGACCTGTCCCGAGGTGGGTGCGTCCAACCCGAGAATCATCCTCATCGTGGTGGACTTCCCGGCCCCGTTGGGTCCGAGGAATCCGGTCACCTGCCCCGGCCGGACCGTGAACGTGACATCGTCGACGGCCAACCGGTCGCCGTAGCGTTTGGTGAGGCCGACAGCCTCGATCATGGGCCAGTCTCCTTGGTGGCGTGCGGTAAGATCAGCGCGCCGAGGCTACCGGGGCGAGGCTGAGAAAACCCTGCGGATGCTGAGAATCCGCTCAGGGGTACGGGCTAGATCGGGAGGCGGCCGCTGCGCCAGTGCCAGTGGCGGCCGGCCTTCCGGTGCTCGACGACTGCGCGTTGGAGCATGGTACGGCGGGGCAGCTGGTCGAGCGGCGTGGTCAGGGTGCGGAACACGAACCGCAGCACCTCGACGTCGGCGTCCAGCCCGTCCGGCTCCTCGTAGGGGTCCAGTTCGAACCGTTGCTGGAACCGGACGATGTTGGAGTCTCCGGGCAGGTACTCCCGCAGTTGCGGGTCCAGCAGCCACGAGCCGCAGGAGAACGCGGTGTAGTGCTCGTCGGGAAAGTGGCGCGGGAAGAACGCGCGGGCCTGGTCGAGCGACGCCGCGACCGCCTGCGGGGTCAGCGGCCCCGACTCGGGGATGTGGAGACCGATGGCGGTGCCGCCGCGCTGGTACTGCAGCCGGCCCAGTTCGTAGAGGCCGCCGCGCGCGTGCAGTGTCAGCCAGCTCTGCATGACCGGCCAGCCCTCGTGGTGCATCCGCCGGTCGATCGCGAGGTTGCGGCCCAGGTCCGCGAGGGTCGCCCACGACACGGCCCCGGCGATGCCGTGGTCCCGGTGGTACCCCGTGACCACATCGACCAGGGCGAGGTATGCGTACACGTAGAGGTGCCGCCAGGCCGGGCCCCGTTCGCGGGGGAGTTCTGGACCGGGTGCCAGCCAGTCGTGGCCACCCAGATCGGCGCGGACCAGGGCGATGGAGCGGTCGAGCAGCCAGCGCAGTTCTGGAGTCCACAGAGGAGAGTCGGGGTCGGGCCAGCCCGCCAGGATCTCGGCGGCGTCGTCCGGCAGCACCGCGAGCCGGGCGAGGATCGCGGGCGCGTCGGCCCTGGCGGGCAGCGGGGCCGACGGCCGGTCGGCGGCGAGCCGGTGCACCCGGTCCACATCCTCGACGGGTACCCCGAGCCGGGCGGCGGTGTCCTCCACATCCACGCGTACGACCCTACCGGCCGCACGCACCCCGGATATGTGTAACTATCACTGTGAGGTTAGTCGATGGAATGGTGTTGAGCACGCCCGGAGGCGCGCCCAGGCTGTGCCTCTCTTGGCACGGCTTACAGACGTTTGTAACGTCCTGGTCGATCAGGGTCTACCGGTCGAGGAGGTGGGTTCGCGTGAGATCACGCTCGGTGGGTGCGCTACCCCGTGGGGGCACCCGGCGGTTGCGGCTGCGCCGTCACCTGGCCGTTCTGGCGTCAGCGCTCGCCTTCAGCCTGGGAGTGGTGGTTGTTACGGGCGCTCCGGCCAGTGCGGCGACGGGCTGTTCGGCAAGTTACACCACGCAAAGCGAATGGGGTGGCGGGTTTGTCGGCGCGGTCACCGTGACCAACACCGGTACCGCCGCGTTGAGCGCGTGGACGGTGACGTTCACGTTCGCCGGGGACCAGAAGGTGACGAGCCAGTGGAACGTGTCGCTGACCCAGAGCATCGAGTACGTCACCACCACCAACCTGAGTTACAACGGTTCGGTCGCGACCGGCGCGAGTACCTCCTTCGGTTTCCAGGGCACCTGGGGCAGCAGTGACGCCGTCCCCGCCACCCTGACCTGTACGCCGTCGGGCAGCGTGACCCCGGCCATCGTCACCAACACCACCGCGGCACCGGTGATGCAGGGGTTCACCGCCACCGCAGGCGTCGCGCTGTCGGCGGCGCCGAGCGCCAGTGTCACCGTCGCGGTCAGCCGCACCTCGGGCAACAGCGATCTGTCGGTCAGCACCGGTGCCAGCCTCACCTTCACACCCACCAACTGGAACGCGGTCCAGAACGTGACGATCGCCGCCGGCTCTGCGGGTACCGGCGCGGCCACGTTCACCGTCGCCGCGACCGGGTACGTCCCCGCGACGGTGACCCTCACGGAGGTTGCCAGCACCGCTGCGCCGCAACTCCACGTTGCCGGCACCAAGCTGGTCGACGCCGGCGGTAGCCAGGTCGTCCTGCACGGCGTCAACCGCAGTGGCGCCGAGTACGCCTGCGTGCAGGGCTGGGGCTTCTTCGACGGGCCGGTGGACGAGAAGTCGATCCTGGCGATCAAGAGCTGGACACACGTCACCGCGGTACGCGTCCCGGTCAACGACGCCTGCTGGAACGCGGAGTCCTACGTCAACGCCACGTACGCGGGCACGAACTACGTCAACGCCGTCACGGGGTACGTGAAACTGCTCAACGCCAACGGCATCGTGGCCATCCTGGACCTGCACTGGACCGACGGTCTGTACACGGGCACCTCGGCCGGCTGCTCCTCCGCGCAGGCCACGTGCCAGAAGCCGATGCCGGACGCGGCGCAGACCATTCCGTTCTGGACCTCCGTCGCGAACAGCTTCAAGGGCAACAACGCGGTCATCTTCGATCTGTTCAACGAGCCCTACGCGTCCCGCGCCACCGGCGACACCACCACCGGTTGGCAGTGCTGGCGGGACGGCGGCACCTGCGCGGGTATCGGCTACCAGGTGGCCGGCATGCAGTCGATGGTGAACGCGGTACGGTCCACCGGTGCGACCAACGTGCTCATGCTCGGCGGCGAGGAATACTCCAACGACGTGAGTCAGTGGCTGACCTACAAGCCCACCGACCCGGCCAACAACCTGGTCGCGTCCTGGCACTCGTACAGCTTCAACACCTGCGCGACCCTGTCCTGCTGGACCGGCCAGGTGGCCCCGGTGATGGCGCAGGTGCCGGTCCTCGCCGGTGAGATCGGCGAACAGGACTGCGGCGGCAGCTACATGAACACCTTGACCACGTGGCTGAACTCGCAGAATACCGGCTACCTCGCGTGGACCTGGGACGCCTGGGGCAGTTGCCCCAACGTGCTGATCACGAGCTACGACGGGACCCCGACGGTCTTCGGCGCCGCGTACAAGGCAATCCTGCAGGCACTCCCGTAACCCGCGACGATTCTCGCGCCTGGGCTGGGCCGTACCTCTTCGCGGCCCGGCGCCAGGATGTGTGACGCACCAGCGGCGCTGCTGCCATTCATGAATCCTCGCCGCTTCGACTCCGTTGTGCGACCCGCTCACCGGCAGAGGGCCGACTAACAGGGCTTACGTCCTGCGACCCCAAACTCCGCATATGGCCGCCACCGGGCCATTTCGTCTCCCTCAACTACTGACCGCAGCCGGATGGTGAACTCCTCGGCGACCCCTGGCGTGCTGCCCAGATACGACAGCACCCCGGTTATCATCTTCAGCTCGCGCGCTTCGCGCAGCAGCGGCCAGTCCGGATCAGCAGTCACGTCGTACCCGTAGGCTTCGGCCAATGCTCGGTGAGTTCCCTCTCGGCCGAAGCGTTGCTCACCGACCGCCGTCGGTACGAGGTCGAACTGCCAGGGACCGAGACAGGTTGGATCGAAGTCGCACAGCAGGACATGGCCATCCGGGCCACGGACCAAGTTCCCGGCGTGAGCATCACCATGCAGCAGACCTCCGCCTGCCCGCCGGTTGAGCGCAGCTAGTCGCGGCGCGAGCCGCCCACACCAATCGAGCAAGACCGCCCGTTGCTCGTCACTCAGAGACTCCGCATCGGCGAGACGTGTTCGTGCCTCGCGCACCGGATCCCACTGCGGCAGCGGAAACGGCGGTGCCCCCAGGGAGTGGAACTGCCGGAGGCTCCGACCAAGGTCGCTGACCGATGGCGATGACAGGCTGGGCGGAACGTAGTGCCACACCGTCGCCGACAGGTCCCCCACCCGCAGTGGCTGTCCGACCGAGGTCAGCAGCCGCACGGTCGGCGCCTCGATCTCTGCGAACCACTGCGCCAGCCGTACCACCTTCGCCACGCGGGCATGCAGCACGACGCTGCGGACGATGCGAATCACCAAGCCGGCCGTGGGCAGGGCGAAGACGGCGTTGTTGGTCAGACGCAGCAGTTGAGCGTCGGCGGTGGCGGTCACCCCCAACTGCCGCGCGATTTCGTGCATGGCGTCGACCATCACGGCTTGGGTGAACCGGCCGCCTTCGTTCGTCATAGCGTCGATGCCGGCCGGATGGCTGCAAGCTCGCGAGCGAAGGCGGCGACCTCTGGGAGCTGTCGGTGCTGCGTCAGATCCCGGCGCAGATTCCGGATGCGGTCAAAGATGCGCGGCGAGGTGAGATGCCCGGCTCGGTTCAGAGTTCGCCACCCTACGGCCAGCGCTTGATCTGGTTCGTCGGCGAGGAACAGGGCGCTGCACAGACTGACTTCGCTCAGCACGGTGCTGCGGACGTTCTGCGCTCCGTACGCAGGCAGAGCCTCACGTACCCAGTGGACCGCCGCTTGACCGTGACGCTTGTCCGAGCGGGCAAAGTCTCGATACACCCGGCCATGCTGGGCCAGCAATTCGCCTCGGTCGTAGAAACGCATCCAGTCCGGCTCGCGTTCCGACCGGATCTGGTCGAATGCTTGGTCGGCGGCGCTCAGCGCGGCCTGCGCGGCCGATCTGTCCCCGAGGGCGGCCAGCGACGCCCCCTCAGCCCCGCTGAGCATGGCCGCGACGGCCGGCGTTGTCCGCTGGCCCAGTTGGTCCTGGGCGAGCCGCAGCGTTTCAAGTGCGTCCTGGTTGTGTCGCAAGTGTTGGAACTGCCGAGCCTGGCAGTAACGGATGCGGGCCGCGAGAAGCACATTGTCGGCGGCAAGCGCCACTCGTTCAGCGGAGAGGAAGTGGCGCTGTCCGTCGGCGTAACGGCAGGAGTCGAACGCGGTCCAGCCGGCCAGTTGCCGTGCCGCGGCCACGGCTGCGAACAGATCGGGCCGCAGCGCGTCGGTGTACTTCTGGCTCAGGAGTGCCGACGTCGACTCGGCGAACTGCGCGACGTAGGTGTGCAGCAAACCGCCGCCCCACTCGTAGTCCACCGAACGGTACAGCGTGGTCACGGCGTTGAGGCGGGCGACGTCAGTCGCGCCCAAGCAGCGGGAACCCTTCGGCAGGTGGCCACCGAGCAGCCCGGATGCGGCAGCTACGGCGGCAATGGCCTGCAGTAGCGTGCGCCGACCGTGATCTGCTCCCGCCGCGTCGGTAGCCACCGTTGACCACTGGCTGACCGATGAAATCTCCGGGACGTCGGGCATGACATCTGGTCGGATGTCAACGACGTCGGCCAGGAGCGATGACAGTTCCTCAATCGACACCCGCAGCACCTGCGCGAGCTTGGGACGGTGCCAGGGCTGCGGTTCGGTGTCGGCGCGTTCCCACCGCACCACGGTGGAGCGGTCGACACCAACGACCTCGGCAAGGCTCTCTTGACTGAGGCCCACGGCCTTACGGCGCTGTGCCAGGCGCAGCCGTTTGCGGGCCACCCCTCGTCCCCTCTCGCGTCGTCCCGGACGTATCTACCTATTCATCCAGGCCAGGGCTCATGACGCAACGGGGATGCATCACTTCTGCGCCATGACCGATCTGTTGACCTTCATTCGGCGCGGTCAAGGTGGGATCGCACGCCACGCCGGGTCGGCTCCGTCCTCGCCAGGGTTCCTGGTGAGCAGAGCAGATTGTCTACCCGGCGTGCCGCGTGCACCAACGCTGGAGGTGAGCGACGTGCTTTTCGCCCTACTGGGCTGCGGGCTGCTGGGCTTTCTGGCTGGACTGTTCTGCTTCAAACGCACGGAGCGCTGGTGCAGCGCCCACGGCGTGGTCAAGCGCTGTCCGCTGTGCGAGCCGCTGGGCAGCTACCCTGAAACCGTTGTCCGGAAAGGAAACCAGCAGTGAGCGTCATCCAGCATTCAGCCACCAACATTATCGAGCGGTGCGTGATCACGGGCGAAGTCGCCACGATGATCGGGGCGATCAAGCTGCCGGGCGCCGTGCTCGAACTGCAGGTCAGCGGCGACCATCTTGACCTCACCCTGGAGTCGCGGCTGGAAGACGAAGAGCGCGCCCTGGCCGCCGAGAATGCCCTGAGCTTCAGCAAGTCCTTCGCTCACCTTGACCTGGACGGCGAGCACGCCAAGGGCCTGCTCATGCTGCTACAACAAGCCATCGAGGTGCGGGCCATGGGGCTGGCGCGTTCCCAACCGGAGATCGAGGCTGCGGTCTCCGTGACCGGGAGCGCCGGCGGTGACCAGATGGTTCAGCCGATGTAGGCGTCTTCGGCGGGGTACGGGAACCAGCCGGTGGGGCCGTACCGGGTGACCATGGCGGGGAAGGCGTCGTGCCAGGTTCCGCCGTTGGCTTCGGCCTGGGTGACCGCGCGGATTGCCCAGTCGATGTCCTGGAGCAGGGCGTCGTCGTAGGAGATGGCTTGCTGGTAGCCGAGTTCGGTGCGGGCGCGGTCCATGCTGAACACGATCGGTTCGGGGACGTTCCATGGGTTGAAGCCGAGGCCGTCGTCGCGGGCGGGGCCGGGGAAGGTGACGATGCGGGCGTGGTGGCCCATGAGGGTGAAGATGCGGGCGCCGATGTCGGCGACGGTGAGGGCGTCGTCGTCGGCGGCGTTGAGGACGCGGGTGGCGGGCTGTTGGGCGCAGAGGTGGATGAGTTCGGCGACGTTGGCGGCGGCGGAGGTGTGGAAGCGGCTGTTGCCGTCGTAGGCGAGGACGACGTGGGGTCGTTTGTCCAGGGCTCGTTTGATGAAGGTCCATTGGTGTAGTGAGGCGCTGTGCGGGCCGTGCAGGGTGCCGGGTCGCAGGATGCTGACGGGTAGGTCCGGGGTGGCGAGCAGGAGGCGTTCCAGGGCGGCTTTCTGTGCGGGGTAGTCGGGGGTGTCGCGGTGGATGGTCGGGTGGTCTTCGGTGATGGGTACGGGTAGGCCGGGCCCTTGGTAGACCGCGCCGGTGGAGATGACCACGAGCGAGCCCACCCGGCCGGCCAGGCGGGTGAGTTGGGTACCGTGTGCGGGCGTGTACGCGACGGCGTCCACGACGAGGTCGTACCCGTCGAGGGCGCGGAGCAGGGCGGTCGTGTCGGTTCGGTCGAGCCGCTGGAAGGTGACGCCGAGCGCGCGCAGGTCGGGGTCGTCGGGTGGGGAGCTGCGGTGGCCGAGGGTCACGGTGTATCCGGCCTCGGTGAGGCGGTGGGCGGCGGCGCGGCCGAGCTGGCCGGTGCCGCCGATGATGAAGGCGCTCCTGCGCATGGCGGTGTGGTCCTGTCTCGTGGAGTCAGTGGGGATCGGTGGAGCCGGCGGGTCACCAGTCGATGCCTTCCTGCCAGAGGCCGGCGCCCCAGACGTCGTCGGCGGTCCAGTCGGCCGGGGCGGGTGTGCGGGGTGGTGGGTCGCCGGTGAAGGCGCCGAAGCCGCCGCGGTAGTACAGGAGGGGTTCGCCGGAGCAGGCGCGCAGGTGCTCGACCCGGCCGAGTACCAGGAAGTGGTCGCCGGCTTGCTGGACCGCTTCGATCCGGCAGTCCAGCCAGGCCAGTGTGCCGTCGATGATGGGTGCGCCGGAGGGCGCGGGCCGCCAGCCGGTGGCGGCGAACTTGTCCCGGGCGCCGCCGTCGGCGAAGGTCAGGCACAGTGCCCGTTGCCGGGTGGTGAGCACGTTGACGGTGAACGCCCCGGATGGCTGGATGCGTGCCCAGCTGCGCGACCGTTGGGATGGCGATACCGCGATCAGTGGCGGCTGGAGTGAGACGGCGAAGAACGATTGGCAGGTCAGCCCGGCCGGTGTCCCGTCGGCGATGCCGGCGACGACGACCACGCCGCTGCCGAAGCGGCCCAGGACGTCCCGGTACGCGGTGGGGTCAGTCATCGCCGCCGCCCAGGTAGCTGGCGGTCAGCCGGCTGCGGTCGCCGCGCAGCTGTGCCGCCGGGCCGGAGTCCGCGAGGCTGCCGTGGACCAGGACGTAGGCGCGGTCGGCGATGTCGAGGGCCAGGCCGGTGTGCTGCTCTACGAGGATCGCGGCGGCGCCGGTGTCCTGGCAGTAGCGGCGGACGGTGGGCAGCAGCCGGGCGACGATGACCGGGGCGAGGCCCAGACTCATCTCGTCGATCAGGAGCAGCCGGGGGCGGCGGGCGAGGGCCAGGCCGAGGGCGAGCATTTGTTGCTCGCCGCCGGACAGTGTTCCGGCCCGGCGGCCGAGCAGGTCGCCCAGCGCGGGCAGGTAGTCGAGCACGGGCCGGATGTCGAGGGTGGTGTGGGTGGCGCCGCGGAAGTGCTCGGCCACGGTCAGCCCGAAAAACACGCCCCGGTCGTCGGGCACATGGACCAGGCCGCGCCGGGCCAGGCGGTGTACTGGCTCGTCCGTGGTGTCGGCGCCGTCGAACACGACGCGGCCGGTGAGGGGTGGCAGCATCCGGGACAGTGCCCGCAGGGTGGTGGTCTTGCCGGCGCCGTTGGGTCCGAGGAGGGCGACGACCTCGCCGGCGGCCACCGTCAGGTCCAGGCCGTGCACCACCGGCACGCCGTCGTACCCGGCGGTGAGGCCGTTGACTTCCAGCAGGGTCGAGCCGCTCGCGGTCCGGGCCGGTACGGGCGGCGGCGTACCGCTGGCGGCGCCCAGATAGGCGGTACGGACCGCGGGGTCGGTACGGATCTGGTCGGGTGTTCCCGTCGAGATGACGGTGCCGAACTCCAGGACGACGATCCGGTCGCAGATCGACAGCACCAGGTCGATGTCGTGGTCGACCAGCAACAACGCCGTACCGTCGGCGGCCAGCGTGCGCAGGCGGCGGCCGAGTTGCCGGCTCTCGTCGCTGTCCAGGCCGGCTGCGGGCTCGTCCAGGCAGATCATCGCGGCGCCCGAGGCGAGGGCGCGGGCCACGCCGACGAGCTTGCGCTGTCCTTGCGGCAGCGTGTCCACGGGCCGGTCGGCCAGGTCGGTGAGCCCGATGGCGGCCAGGGCCCGGTCGACCTGCGGCGGCCGGCGGGGTTGCCCGGTGAGGATCTCGCGGATCGTGCGCGCGGGACCCGGGCGGTACGCGGCGGCCGCGACGTTTTCGGCGACGGTCAGGTCTTCGAAGAGTTCGACGGCCTGGAAGGTGCGGGCCAGACCGGCCCGGGCCCGGCGGTGCGGCGCCCATCCGGTCACGTCCCGGTCGCCGATGTGGATGCGGCCGGTGGCGGTGGCGAAGCCGCATACGGCGTCGATGAAGGTGGTCTTCCCGGCGCCGTTGGGTCCGATGAGTCCCACCAGTTCACCGGCGGCGATCTGGAGTGACACGTCGCGCAGCGCCCGGACGCCCCCGTAAGCGACGCTGAGCCCTTCGGTGCGCAGCACGGTCATGGGGTGGTCTCCCGGATGCGGCGCAGCAGCGCGGTCAGGAGGTTGAGGGGTGGCGGTGGTCCCTTCTTGTCGTCGACGGTGATGCCGTCCGGGTGGTACATGATCGTGAGGATCAGCATGACGCCGCCGAGGATGAGTTGCAGGTTCGTGGAGACGTGGACGAGCAGGTTGACGGTGTAGATGATCACGCCTTGGACCGCGCCGAGGGATGCCGCGACCGCGCCCGAGACGCTGCCGACGCCGAAGGTGAGCACGAAGGCGATGAAGCTGAGCCCGAGTGCCAGGGTGTAGCTGGCCCCGCTGACCGATCCGTAGTTGTAGGCGTACAGGACGCCGGCGATTCCGGCCAGGAAGGCGGAGATACCGAAGGCGGTCAGCTTGACGCGCGCCACGTTGATACCGGCCGCGGCGGCGGCCCGCTCGTTGTCGCGTACCGCCAGCATCCGCTGCCCCAGGTGGCTGCGGCGCAGGGACGCGACGAGCATCGCCAGCGGTACCGCGCAGGCCAGACAGGCGAGGCCGAAGACCGGGCTGGGCAGCGACCGGTACCCGGGCAGCCAGCCGGCGGCCGGGCCGAGGTCCAGCCCGAACAGTCTCGGCTCGGGTACCGGGGAGCCCTGTGACGACGCGCCCCAGGTCGGGTTGGAGAACCCGAAGGTGTTGAGCGCCACCGCCGCCGCCATGGTGACGATCGCCAGGTGCACGCCGCGTACCCGCAGCGCCGGCAGGGCCACGAGCAGCCCGAGCCCGGTGGCCGCGGCCACGCCCAGCAGCGGGCCGAGCGGGAACCCGATCCCGGCCTGTACCGCCAGCCGCGAGGTGGCGAAGCCGGCCACTCCGGCCAGCGCGGTCTGCACCAGCGACAGTTGGCCGGCGTACCCGACGAGCACGATGATGGCCAGGCAGCTGATCAGCGCGATGAGGGTGAAGGTGATCGCCTGCCGCCCGCCGTACGGCAGCAGCAGCAACCCGGCGGCGGCCAGGACGGCGCCGGTCGCGGCGGGCCGGGCGATGCGCTGCGGCCGCGGGGCCTTCGGCAGCCGGTGCGCGATGACGGTACCGCGTTGCGGGAGGCGCTTGCCGCGCAGCGCCACGGCGGCCCCGATCACGGCGAAGAAGACGAGGTCCGCGACGCCTTTGAGGGGCAGGCTGTCGGAGGTCGGGAACCACGGCATGCTCTGCAGGTACGTGACGAGCGACTGGGCCATGCCCATCGCCAGGCCCGCTGCGGCCGCGATGGTGAAGGAGGTGAACGAGGCGAGCAGCGCGGCACCGAGCGCGGGCACGATCGCGTCCGACAGGACGGTCGGGTCGAGCTGGGTGACCGGTGCGGCCAGGATGCCCAGTGCCGCGGCGATCGCGAACGCGGCCGTGGTGTTGACCAGGGACAGCCGGTCCGGGGACAGCCCGGTCAGCAGGGCGGCGGTCTCGTTCTCGGCGGCGGCGCGGGTCCGCAGCCCGAACCGGGTCCACCGGTAGACGGCCACGAGCAGGGCGGTGACCGCCGCCACGAGCACGGCGAGGACCGGCCGGCTCTGCGGCACGTTCGTTCCGAACAGGCGCAGCGTGGCGTCGGTGAGTACGGCGGGTGCGGGGAGCCCGGTGGTGCCGAACCGTTCGCTGACCACCGCCTGCGCGATCATCAGCAGGCCGAGGGTGGTGACGAGCTTGGCCAGTGCCGGCGCCGCGCGCAGCCGGCGCAGCGCGACGATGTCGAACAGCGCGCCGAACGCGGCGATGATCAGGACGGACAGCCCGAACGCCGCGGGGATCGGCCACGGCCCGCCCAGCTGGATGCGGTCGGGTAGCGCGCCGATGGCGGGGAGGAACACGTAGCCGCCGGTGCGCAGCCCGTAGAACAGGTACGCGCCGATCGTCGCGGCCCCGCCCAGCCCCAGGTTGACCACGCCGGCACCGCGGAAGTTGAGCACCACGCCCAGCGCGAGGCCGGCGATCAGCGCCCCGAACCCGAGCCCGAGGACGGCGAAGAGCAGGAACTCCATGCTCAGACCGCGAGCCGGTTGAAGGTGACCGGGACGCCCAGCAGCGCCTTGCCGTACACCTCGCGGTTGAGCATGTAGTTGGCCGCGCCGTGCCGGGCCGCGACGTTGGTATCGCGCCACATCCGCTGCAGCGGGCTGGTCGCCGAGAACGCCCCGGAGCCGACGGCGGTCAGGATGCGGTCGATGCAGGCCGTGGCATTCTTGACCGCCCAGCCGGTATCGGCCCGGACCCGCGCCCGGGTGACCAGGTCCATGACCGTACCGCGCGTGGCGAAGCGGTCCAGGTCCTCGGCGGCGCGGTATACGTGCAGCCGCGCGGTGTCCAGCAGCATGGCGGCGTCGGCGATCTCGTTCTGGAACGAGGTGGATTCCTTCTGGTACGCGAACGTGGTACCCGCCAGCGGTCTGGCCTGCGCGCCCGCCACCGCCAGATCCAGGGCTGCCTGGGCCTGGCCGAGCGGGGTCAGGCAGATCGCCAGGGCGAGTACCGGGTGGGTGGCCACCCGGTAGAGGGTCTCGTCCTTGTACGGCGTCGGGTACAGGTGGAAGTCGTTGGACTGCAGCAGCGCCATGTCGACCGTGCGGTGTGCGGGGACGAACACGTCCTCGGCGAGCACCGACTCGCTGCCGGTCCCCTTCATCCCGACTGCGTTCCAGGTGTTGTCGATGCGCACCTCGTCCCGGCGCACCAGGCACTCGACCATGGTCGGCGGCGCGCCGGGTACGAGCGCGAACAGGCCGACCCAGTCCGCGTACGGGACGGCCGACAGCGACGGCCAGGTACCGCTGATGCGGATGCCACCCTCGACCACGGTGACGTCGGTCGTCGGCTTGCTGCTGCCGGCGTGGATCGCGTCCGGCCCGCCCCCGAAGACCTCCTCCTGCGCCGGCGCGGACCACAGCGCCGCCATCCACTTGGCGGTGTTGGTGTACGCGGCGACCCAGCCGGTCGAGCCGCACCCCTCGGCGACCGCGCTGCAGACCTCGACCACGGTACGGAAGGGCAGTTCGAAGCCGCCGAACCGGCGCGGTACGGTCAGCCGGAGCAGTTGGGCCGCCCGTACCGCCGCGATGACCTCGGCGGGGATCCGGCCGGTCGCCTCGGTCTGCTCGGCGTGGGCGGCCAGCAGCGGCTTGAGTTCGTGGGCCCGGGCCAGCAGGTCGTCGCGCGTCGGGATCGGGGTGGTCATCATGTCGCGTCCTCCTCGCGGGCGTGGGTCACCACGGCGGGCAGGACGATCCCGCCGACGGGGCGGCTGGCCGCCTCCGTGTCGTTGACCGGGTGCAGCACCTTGCCGGTCGCCCGGTTCCGGTGGAGGTTCTCCACCACCACCATCGCGGCCTGCGAGTCGTACTCCCGCCAGGCCACCACGTACACGTCCCGGTCGAACCGGTACACGCTCACCGGGTGGCAGGCGGCCCGGCCCGGGGTGTTGCGGGTGGCCAGGTTGTGCGAGCAGAACCGGGTCTCGCTCAGGTAGATGTGCTCGTAGAGGTTGTCGCGGCTGTACCGGTAGCGGTGCCACCGGCCGACCAGGTCGCGGGTGGGTGCGGGTGCCGGCCCGACCGGCGGGCGGTCCGCGATCCGGGCGGCGGTGAAGGTGTGTTCGACCGCCGGGTTCCGGTCGGGGTCGCGGTGCTGGGCGACCAGCAGCGCCCAGCCGGTACGGTCGGAGAAGACCACGCTCAGGGCGTCCTGGCCCGCCTGGTCGATGTCGACGAAGTACGTGCGGTCCGCCACCTCGACGGCCTCGTACGGTCCGTACCCGTCGACCGTCGTGTCCCCGAAGGCCAGCTCGACGCCCACCGGATCGAGGGCGAGGGTACGCCCCGCCAGCGCGTCCGTCCCTTGTAGACGGAACTCGGTGAGGTTCGGCGGCGTCACGAGATGTACGCCCCGTCCGCCTGGGGCTGCCAGGCACCGTTGCCCTGGTACGCATAGAAAAGGTTGGCCAGGGTGCCGATCGCGGTGAAGGGTGGGACGCCGAACTTCAGCGTCGGGGCGCTCATGAAGACCGGCCCGCTGGAGGCCGCGAGTGCGGCGTTGAGGCTGGCCGGGGTGAGCTTGCCGGCGCCGACCGAGTCCAGCAGCCGGGCCACATACATCACCAGGGCGTACGACGGCGGGGCGCTGGACTGGACGGTCGAGGCCGGCTGGTAGGCGCGCATCGCCGACAGGTAGTCGGCGACCTGGCCGGAGGGGTCGGGGGCGCTGGCCGCCGGTACTCGGGTCGGGCTGAGGAATGTCCACTGGGGAAGGTCGCCCAGGGCGGATTTCACCGAGTCCTGCGCGCAGGTGGTCAGCGACACCACCGTGGTGCTGATGGCGAGTTGGGTGAACGCCTTGGCGATCGCGATGCAGCCGGTCGAGGTGTTGTCCAGTACCAGTACGGCGCCGGCGGCGGAGACCTTGGCGGCGACGATGGCCGCGGTGACGTCCGACGACCCCTGCGGGTACGTGCCGGTGGTCAGCTGTACCCGGGCCGCCCTGGCCTTGGCGGATACCGCGTTGATCGCCACGGTGGTACCTACGAAGGCCGGGCCGAGCAGGGCGAGCTTCTTGACCCCCAGGTTCTTGATGGCGTACGCGCCCATGCTGCTCGGCGCCCCGAAGACGCCGTTGCCCGTGTAGTAGGACCAGGCCGCCGCGGTGTCGGTCGGGCTGCTCGGGGTGCTGCCGATCACCGGTTTGCGGCCCGCCAGGGCGCTGTGCAGCGCGGCCGACGACAGGCTGGTGGCTCCGGTCAGCACGCCGATCACCGAGGCGTCGTTGTACATCTGCTGCGCGCAGGTCTGGCCCTCCTCCTGCGAACTGGCGACAAAGCAGGTCTTCAGCTTGAGGGCGTGGCCGCCGATACCGCCGAGCCGTTCGTTGATTGCCGACACGGCGGCCTGCGCGCCTGCGGTGGCCTCAGGGCTGGAGATCGCGCCGCCCTGTTCGTTGATCCAGCCCAGCACGAGGGGGGACGCGGCCGGGTCGGCCTTGCCGGCCTTGGCGCCGAGGTATGTGGCGGAGGCGGCGAAGTCGCTCACCGTCGCCGCGGTCGCCGAGGTGGTCGGCGAGCCGGAGGCACAGCCGCCGGCAAGCAACATGGCCGCGGCGAGGACCGCCGCCGGGGTGATGGCCTTCATCGGGTACCTACTCCGTGCTCAGTGGGGAATGCCGAGTTCTGTGGTGGTTGCGTGGGTGTCGGTGTGGGTGAAGGAGTTGTAGGCGACCCTGATGTCGGCGAACTGGCCGCCGCGCAGCCGGTACATGATCAGGCCGTGGAAGTCGAAGGTCTCGGCCTTGCGGACCGGGCCGAACAGGGACGCCGGGTCGTCGGCCAGTGCGGTGAAGTGCGCCCACATCTGGATGGCCAGGGTGTCGTCATCGCTGACGAACCGCTCGACCGTCAGCCGCTCGGTGAACGACGCCCAGATCCTGGCGTAGTGGTCTTTCATCCCCTGCCGGCCCTCGAATGTCAGCGTGCCGTTGCGCATCTGCAGGTCGGCGGCGATGTAGTCGTCGAACGCGGTGGTGTCCTGGGCGTTGAAGCGCCGGATGTAGTCGTCGAACGTCTCGCGCCGCATCAGCGGGAGTCCTCCCTGGACGTGGGGTAGTCGTGGAACAGGCCGTCGGGGTCGCGCTCGGCCCGGATCTTCCGCAGCCGCTCCCATTGGGCGTCGCCGAGGAACCGCGACGGCCGGTGGGCGAGGTCGCTGTCGCCGAGGTACTGGCCGGCCGTGACGGGTTCGAGGGTTTTCATGACGCCGTCGAGCCAGGTACGGACCTCGCTGTCGCGGGCCGGGTCGTCGTAGACCGCGTAGGTGGCGAGGTACAGGTCGGTCTGCACGGACAGGGCCATGTCGGGCAGCTCGCGGGTGGGGCCCATGCTGAAGAAGATGGTGAACGTGCCGTCGGTGGGCAGGTCGGTGAAGGCCGGGCGCATCGCCGCGACGGCCTGGTCGGTGGGGCCGTGGATCCAAGCGTTGTCGACGATGTACCGGGACCCCTCGGGGTTGGCGACGCGCTGCCGGTCCAGCTGCTCGGCGAACGTGGTGGGTACCACGTCGGCGCGGATCAGCGCTTGGTCCAGCACCGGACAGGTGGTGTACGGCGCGAGCGCCTGGGCAGCCTCTTCCCGGCTGTCGACCAGGGCGAGGCCGGTGACCACGAGTACCTGCCCGCGGTGACCCGCGACCGGCTCGGGCGGGGTCTGGGCGACCGCGACGATCTCCACATCGCGGCTGACGGTCGTGTGCGTCTCGTACAGCCAGGTCATCACCGGCTCGTACAGCGAGGCCGGGTACACGTGGACGGTCTCGTGCAGGGCGGCGGGTAGGGGCAGGGTCCGCAGGTGGAACCGGGTGACCACGCCGAAGAACCCCGGCCCCGCACCCCGGGCGGCCCAGAACAGGTCGGCGTTCTCGGTCTCGCAGGCCCGTACCAGCTCGCCGTCGGCGGTGACCACGTCGATCGCGACGATGTTCTCCGCCGCCCAGCTCCAGCCCCGCGCGTTCCAGCCCATCCCGCCCTGGAGCAGGAAGCCGCCGATACCCACCGATGGGCAGTGGCCGCCGTTGAAGAACCGCCCGAACGTGGCCAGGAAGGGGTTCAGCTCGTCGCCGCCCTTGACCGCCGGCCCGGCCGACACGATCCGGGTGTCCGCGTCGTACTCCATGTCGCGCAGGGCGCCCAGGTCGATCAGCAGGCCCTCGTCGCGGACACTCCACGCCGCCCAGCTGTGCCCGCCCGCCCGGACCGCGATCTTCCAGCCGCGGTCCCGCGCCAGGCGTACGCCCGCCACGACGCCCTGCGCGTTCGCCGCCACCAGCACCGCGGCCGGCCGCCGTGACGGTCGCCGTCCGTTGAACACCCGGCCGACCACGGCCTCGTCGAAGCCCTCGTCGCCCGCGTGGAGCAGCCGCCCGGCGAAGCCCGCAGAATCGATCACGTCCATCGGCAGGAGCCCCTCACCACTCTTCAGAGAACCGAATCGGTATTCTGTTTACTCTGGGGAGAGAGTAGATCCTCGCCGGCACCGGAAGGGAGTGGCATGCCCCGAAACGACCCATCGCATGTCCCGATGGCAACCATCCGCCGCCCCCATCGGCGTACCGCGTGACCGGCCAGTGGGTACGGGCGCCCCGGCAGGAACGGGCCCGCCGCACCTTCGAGCGCGTCCTCGACGCCGGCGCGGAACTCCTCGCCGAACAGGGGTACGAAGGGTTCGCCATCAGCGAGGTCTGCCGCCGCGCCCAGGTCTCACCCGGCGCCCTCTACGGCCGGATCACCAGCAAGGACACCCTCTTCCTCGCGATCCACCAGCGCGAGATGACCCGCATCCTCGCCGAGGTGACCGCCCTGTTCGCCGACGGCCCGCACTGGCAGGCCCTCCCGCTCGATGCGCTCGTGGTCGAAACCATCCGGCGGCTGGGCGAGCACTACCGGCGCCACGAGGCCCTGCTCCGGGTGTTCATCCTGCGCTCCGCGGTCGACGATCGGGTACGAGCGGAGGGCGAGGACGCCTCGGGCCGGCTGCTGGACCTCCTCAGCGACCTGCTGCTGACCCGCCGGGACCAACTCGCCCGGATCCACGCCGACCCCACCACGGCAGTCCGTACCGTCTGCCGGATCGCGTTCGACTCTCTCGCCTGGCGTACCGCGTTCGGTATCGGCTTCGCCGAGCCGCAGACCACCCGGTCCGACAACACCGAACACTGGAGCGAACGCCTCAGCCGCGTCTGCGCGACGTATCTCCTCACCCCGGATACCCGGTAGGCGGGATGGTGGATCAGGCGGGCTTGAGGGTACCGCCGCCGGCCAGGCTGTAGGTTTTGCCGTTCAGGTAGCTGTTGGCGGTGTTGGATGCGGCGTAGCTGACGGTGTGGCCGTTGCCGGTGACATTGGTGATGGTGCTTCCGTTGACTGAGGCACCGGTCAGGGCGGTCAGGTGCGAGTCGGCGGTGACGGTCCAGGTGCTGGTGGCGTCCAGGGCCAGGGTGGTGGATTTCGCGATCTTGGCGGCGTCGATCGCGCCGTGCAGGGTGGCGTCGTTGTTGAGGGTGAGCGCCACGGAGCTGATCCTGTCGGCGACCACGCTGCCGGTCAGGCTCTGCGCGTTGGCGGTCAGGGCGACGGTACCGCCGTTGGATCCGTTGGTGCCCCACTGTGCCGCGGCGGCTTTGACCAGTACGCCGCTGGCCACCGACACCTTGACCCGGGTGAGGGTGATCACGCCGGTCGAGTTGGTGACGAAGAACAGGGGGCTGTCGGTGGCGGTGCTGGACAGCGAGCCACCGGTCTGGGTGTAGGTGCCTTTGGTGCCGGAGGCGTCGCCGGAGAAGGACTGGTAGATCATGACCCCCCACTTGCCGGCCTTGGTGGTGGTCAGCGCGGCGTCGGTGAGCGTGACCGTGTTGGCGCCTTCGACGACCACGACCTCGGAGCCGGTGGCGGTGTAGGTGCCGCTCTTGGCGGTGATGGTTCCGGTGGCGTAGATGGCGGGGGAGTTGTTTCCGGTGCTGCGGTACGTCCCGCCGGTCACGGTGATGGTGCCGCCGCCGCGGTCGGTGGCGATCGGGGCGGAGCTGCCACCGGCGGTGGTGACGCTCAGGTTGGTGGCGGTCAGGGTACCGCCGCCGCTGGCCATGATGCCGTGCGCGTACTGGCCGGTGGCGTTGATGGTGGTTGCGGTGAGGCTGATGCGGCTGCTGCCGTAGGCGAAGACGGCGTTGGCGCCGGCGCCTGAGGTGGTGACCGCGCCGCCCTTGATGGTGAGGGTACCGGCGTTGTGGGCGAGGACGCCGGCGTTGAGCCCGTAGAAGCTGCTCTCGTCGGTGCTGGAGCTGGAGCCGGTGGTGCGTACCGTGGCGTTGTCGAGGGTCAGCGAGCCGCCGGTCACCAGTACCCCGGACTGGTTCTTCCCGCTCGCCGTGATGGTGCCGGATCTGGTGGCGCTGCCGCCGGTGAGGGTGTACGCGCCGGTGGGTGTGGTCTGCGTGGTGGAGCCGCCCCCGGGTCCGCCGCCGCCGGGCGGCTGTCCGGGCGCGCCGCCACCGGTCGCGGCAGTGTTCGGGGTGGTGGTTTTACCGCACGCGGTGAGCGAAAGAGCGGCCAGCGCGGCGGCGCTGAGAACGTGTCGGCGTGATGGCATGGCATTTACCATCGAGCCCGGCCCCATCCGGCGCCTGGGATTCGGCTGTGCGCGGGCTGTGGGTGTAACCCGCTCGCCTATCTGTTTTCGGGGCGTACCCCGGATCCGGATGGGAGCGAGGGCTCGATGGTTCGACATGCTCGTACACCGTGGGTGTTGTTTCTGGTGTTGGCTGCGACGCTGGCGGCCTGCGGCCGGTCCACCGGCGGCGGTGGCGGCGGCACTGCCGCGCCCTCGGCCGCGATGTCCATGCCGGCAATGCATTCGTCCGGTCCGGCCGTGCCGGATGGGGGCGCCGCGCCGTCGACTGCGGTGGTCAGTATCCAGAACTTCATGTTCGCGCCGGCGACCGTCAGCGTGAAGGTCGGCGGGACGATCCAGTGGACCAACATGGACACCGAACCGCACACCGTCACCGCCCGGGACAAGAGTTTCGCCTCGCCAGCGCTGAGCACGGGGCAGACCTATCGCCACACGTTCACCCGGCCGGGCAGTTACGCATACCTGTGCACGATCCACCCGTTCATGACGGCGGTCGTGGAGGTGGCGCCGTGACGGGTGAGGAGGGTACGGCGGAGCGGGAGCCCCGACCCGGGAGCATGAGCCGGCGCCAGTTGCTGCGGCACACGGCGTGGTTCGGCTCGGCGGTGGCGTTGACTGTCGCGGGTGGGGAGGTGATCAGTCATGTCGTCGGCAGTTCCGGCGGGAGCGCCGCCGGCGGCCCGGATGCGCTGCGTTTCGTCCAGGTCAGCGACAGCCATCTGGGTTTCCACGGTACGGCCAACATGGACGTGACCGCGTCCTTCCAACACGCCATCGAGCGGATCAACGGGCTGCCGTACCGGCCGGACTTCGTGATGCATACGGGAGACCTGACCCACCTGTCCACCCCGGCTCAGTTCGATCAGGTCAAGCAGATGATGACCGGGCTGTCGGCGGGGCGGGTGTTGACCGTTCCCGGTGAACACGATTCGGTGGACGACGCCGGCCAGAAGTACCGGGCCGCCTTCGGTCGCGGTACCCGTGGCGAGGGCTGGTACAGCTTCGACATCCGGGGGGTGCACGTCATCGCTCTGGTGAACACCCTGAGCCTGGAGAAGCTCGGCCACCTCGGCACCGACCAGGTCGACTTTGTGCGCCGGGACGTGGCCGGGCTGTCCAGCGACACCCCGATCGTGGTGTTCAGCCACATACCCCTGTTCGCGATGTACCCGGCGTGGGGCTGGGGTACCGACGACGCCACCCAGGCGCTGTCGTACCTGCGCCGGTTCGCGTCGGTCACCTGTCTCAACGGCCATGTGCACCAGGTGTTCAGCAAGACCGAGGGCAACGTGACGTTCCACAGCGCCACGACCACGGCGTACCCGCTGCCCCGGCCGGGTGACGGGCCGGCACCCACGCCGGTGACCCTGCCGGCCGGCAAGCTCGGCGCTGCCCTGGGTATCCGCGAGGTCAGCTACCGCCGCGCCGCGCAGCCGCTGGCCGTCACGGACAGCACGCTGGCATGACCCGCGCCGAGCCGGGTGTAACCCCGGCGCGTATCTGTGGGTGGGGGGTGATGCGGGGTGGTGGTCCGGGCGCGACAGGTACCGGAGCCGACGTTGCACCTGGTGGACCAGGCGTCCTACGAGTCGTGGGAGGCGGTGTACCAGGACAACGTCCGCTGGGTGTACCGGCTGATGTTCACCCGGGTCGGCAACCGGCCCGACGCCGAGGACCTGACCGGCGAGGTGTTCCTCGGCGCGCTGCCCCGGCTGCGGCAGGCGGCCAGCGTGGGGGAGATCCGGGCGTACCTGGTCATGGTGTGCCGCACGGTACTGGCCGACCATTGGCGGCGTACCCTGGGCCGGCAGTTGACCACGATCGACCCGGACACGCTGGCCGAGCCGGCCGCACCGGACGACGCGCACGACACCGGCGCGAGCGCGGCGCGCCTTGCCGAACGGGTGCTGGATCAGCTGCCGGAGCGGTACGGGATGATCCTGCGGTTGCGGTTCCTGCACGCCGCCACCGTCCGGGAGGCGGCCCGGCAGATGGGTATCTCCGTGGCCAACGCCAAGGTGCTGCAGCACCGGGCCTTGCGGCAGGCGGCTCGACTGATTGATGCCGATGGGAAGTAGCACCATGCGTAACGTCACCCGCTATGTCCAGCGGCTGCTGCGCCAGCGCCGGCCCGGCCGGTTCGTGCCGACCGACGAGGAGGCGGGGATGCTGGCCGCCGCCATCGCGCTGCGCTCGGCCCGGCCCGAGGACGGCATGCCCCGCGCCGAGTTCCTGACCCAGCTGCGCGGGCAGCTGGCCGAGCAGGCGGCGCGGGCCGGCGAGGACGAGCGGTCACCCGTACCGCGGCGTCCCCGCCGGCTCGTCCTGGTCGGTACCGCCGCGGCGGCCGTTGCGGGA